>JAUUSE010000091.1:0-3428 GCA_030842085.1 Bacillota bacterium
GTTAATACCATTCCGCTGTATTTTAAAAGCGCGTCAAGCTTTATAAAATCTGTATTTATAACGATTTTTTTCATTTTTCTACCCTGCAAAAAATATCTCCATATTCAGCATTATACTGCCGACCTGCGAATAACGAAATATATTATAATTCGTTAAAAATCCCGCAAATACGGCAGTTATAATATTCAATATTAAAATTACATGTTGCCTTTCAGCCTTACGGGAAGAACTAAGAATATAAATTCTTCTCCATCTTTAGGCAATATTTTTATAGGCGATACAGGACCGGAAAGCTCTATTTTTATTTCATCGCAATCCGATGCAGCGCGCAGTGCATCAAGCAAAAAGCGATTGTTTACACCAAGCTCTATTCTGTCGCCTTTTATATCCGCTGATACTGAATCAACGCCGCGGCCCCTTGCCGTTACGCATGACGCTTTTATAAGATTATCATCGAATATGCATCTTACCGGGCTTTTATCCTGCTCTGTTATCATAAGCGATATGCGCTCAATGCAATCGATAAGCTCGCGTGTCTTAACCGTAACAGTCGTTACAGCCGATGCGGGAATAGCACTTCTATAATCCAAAAATTCGCCTTCAAGCAGACGAGATATTATGCTGTAATCACCCGTATCAAATATTATATGACGGCCGCCAAGCTTAATATTTATCTTTTCTTCATCAGCGCCTATAAGCTTGCTTATCTCGTTAAGCGTTTTTCCCGGAACAACAAAAGAGGCGCTTTCCATACCGGATACATTTTCAGTCCTTATTGCAAGCCTGTATCCATCAACTGCTACAAGCCTTATGCTGCTGTCGTTTATTTCAAATAAAATTCCGGTATGTACAGGTTTTGAATCATTCTGAGACACTGCAAATATTGTCTGCTGTATCATGCTCTTAAGTATCTCGCCGGAAATTTCTGCATTCTTTCCATTATCTATAACAGGTATATCAGGATATTCTTCATCAGCAAATCCCATTACCGAATATTCTGCTTCACCTGACTTTATAAGCACTGTATATTTATCGTCGCATTCAAGACTTACTTCTTCACCAGGCATGCGGCGAGTTATATCTGTGAGCAGCTTTGCGTTTATTATAACTGCCCCTTCTTTTTTTATATCTGCATTTATACTCGTTTTTATGCCCATCTGCATATCATAGCCGCTGAGCGTGAGTGTATCGTCTTTTGCACTTAAAAGTATGCCTTCAAGGGCAGGTATGGTCGATTTTGAAGGTACAGCGCGCTGTACCACTGAGCAGGCCTCGCTCAGCTTTTCCCTGTTGCATTTCAGTATCATAATTTTATGGCCTCCTTTTTTCCGTTTGATTTTTTTTAACTTCTGCGCTTTATAAATATATATTAATTATTAGTATTAGTAGTAGGGGCTGTTGATATTGTTGATAACTCTCAAATAAGTTATTTTAAGACGGTTTAATTTATATTTTTTGTTAAGATAAGCTTGTTCAAAGTTTGTTGAGTATTTTTACATTTAAAAAATTTTAACATTGATATGAAAATATAAATGTTAAATGTTAGAAAAACTTTGGAAAACTTTTTTATTATGTAAATTTTAGTAAACTTGAGTAAATTTATCTTTAAACAGGTAGTTGTTAAATAGCTGTTTATATTGTGTTGAAAAGATAATTTTTAAATTTAAATAACCTTTAAATATCGGCTTTATAAATTAAAAGATTTAAACTCATTTTTTAAAAAGCCTTATGTTGAAAGATTATTTGTCCTGTATATTTTTTATAATATCGTCGACCGTCGCCTTTTCATGAGAATTGCGCTTTAACAGCTTTTCTATCTTCTGTATTGCATATACTACCGTCGTGTGGTCTCTGTCGCCAAACTCCTTGCCTATATTTACATATGGCATGCTTGTTATTTCACGTACGATATACATTGCAATCTGACGTGCGCGGGAAATAGGCGCATCTCTCTTCTGTGAGCGTATGTCCTCCGGCGTCACCATATATGTGCGGGCTACTTCGTTTATAATGCGCTCTACCGTAATAGGCTCCGGCTGATCGTCGTTTCTAATATCCCTTATGGCGTTCTGCGCCATGCTTATGTTAGGATTGTCCGAGCCGAGCATTGAAAATGCCTTGAGCTTTTTAACAACCCCCTCAAGCTGACGTATGTTGGACTTTACCTGCTCAGCAATATAATATATTACGTCTTCTTTTAAATTAAGGCCGAGCATTTGGGCTTTGCGCTGTATTATGCCTACCCTCATTTCAAAATCAGGCGGCTGTATGTCAGATATAAGCCCTGATTCAAAACGTGAGCGAAGACGCTCATCAAGTGTTTTAATGTCCTTTGGCGGTCTATCTGACGTCATGACTATCTGCTTGTGGTCCTGATAAAGTGAATTAAAGGTGTTAAAGAATTCTTCCTGTGTGCTGTCTTTGCCAGCAAAAAACTGAACGTCGTCGACTAAAAATACATCACAGCCGCGATATTTGTTCTGAAATTCACTTATCGCGCTTTGTCCGCCTTGTATATCGCCGCTGCGTATTGCAGGAATAAGCTCACGCATGAAATCTTCCGCGCGGACATATCTTACTACCTTTTCCGGATATTTATTATTTATTGTATTTTGAATAGCTCTCAAAAGATGCGTTTTTCCAAGTCCGGAATTTCCATATATAAAAAGAGGATTATATATTACCGCGGGATTTTCAGCTACTGCTAAAGAAGCGGCATGAGCGAATTTATTTGACGAACCTACAACGAAATTGTCGAAAGTATATTCATAGTCAGATGATAATTCGCTTTTTTCTTCTTTTTCTGTGGATGATGCAGGCGAGTCTTCTTCAGTTATTATATTTATATTAACATCAAACCCCAGAATAGATTCAAATCCGCTTTTTATCACAGATGCATAATTGTCCATAATTACGCTTTTCTGGAAAGGCGTTTTTACATAAAGCTTAATTTCATTTCCCTTTATATCAACGGGCGAAAGCTCATTTATCCAAACACTGTAGGCAACTGAGGATATGTTTTCTTTGCAATATTCCTTAACCTTTGCCCATGCTTCTTTTAACGACTCCATATAAACATATTCTCCTTAAATTTATCCTTATATTACAAAACTTCATATATCATATATTTTAACATATTTTGCGTTTTCTTTCAAGTAAAGTATTACATATAAATTACATATGATAATAAAGTAGCATTGTAAATTAAATACAATAATTTTAACTAGATTGTTCTTTTATAAATTATAAAATTAATATGTAGATTTAATTGTCATAATAATAAATATTGAGATTTGTTTTAGATTTAAACAAAATTTTCCATTTTATAACATCGAATTGCTCGTATACGGGTAATTCGATGTATTTTTGTTGCTACCATGAAAACACTAATAAAAGTGAATTTGACAGGGTAGTGTGACAATGGATAA
>JAUUSE010000092.1:0-3405 GCA_030842085.1 Bacillota bacterium
AAAAGGTGAGAAAGCGCATTGCTACAGATATTAAGTTTTCTCTTAAAATTTTGCTTACGTTTATAATGATACTTACTATTATATTTTCATTTATTCCAATGTCACTTGGGTATGCAAATAAAACCATAGTGGCTAATTTAGTCCTAAGTATTTTGGGTATAATGAGCATATATCCGCCTAAATTTATTGTTAATTCGCGGATTTTTGCAATGAAAGAAATTTTGTTTATTTTAAGGGTGGCAATGATAACGGCATATATTATTTCTACTATTGTTTTTATTTTTTAAACATGGTTAAGAAATTTGCATTTTATTTGCTTTTTGATGTAGTCTTTATATTTTGTACAAAATGAGGGCATCCTTCGGCTGCATTTGTTACTATAGCAGCTTTTTCAAGCCGGCAATATCCGTTTTTTTGATATTTGCAGTTCCTTGAACAGGTTATAAGGGCCATATTTATATATAAACTCCTTTTTTGCGTTATTATAGGTGTAATTATTATCTTTATTATATTTTTTTAAATTATACATGTAGCAAAGGTGTCTAAAATAAATATTAATGGTGGATTATGGAGCGTTTTTTAAAAAATCCGAATCTTCCAGAAAACGATGTAACACTTGTCGTAATGTCTGGAATTGACAGAAATTTGATATCAAAAGTAGAAAACATGGGAATATCGGTGATAACGGTAGATGCTTGCTTGGCGCTTGCTAATCCGGTAAATTCTCATGCAGATATGCTTATACATCATTTGGGCGGAAATAATTTTGCCACAGCTTTAAATTTGCCATGTTTTAGACAGCTCGAAAGCGAAGAGGCAAGTATAGCATATATTGGAGAAAGATTAGGTAACGTCTATCCATATGATATCTTGCTCAATTTTGCAAGAGTAGGCAATTTTGTCTTTGGACGCGCAGATATTATGCCGCTTTTATTAAGGGAATATTTTAAGAATAATGATATTAGCATGATAAATGTAAAACAGGGTTATGCAAAGTGCTCAACAGCGGTAGTTGATGAAAACTCAATTATAACAGCCGATGAATCAATAGCAGGCGCGGCGAAACTCATTGGATTGGATGTATTGCTTATATCTCCAGGAAATATTGTGTTAAATGGTTACAATACAGGTTTTATTGGCGGATGCTGCGGAAAAATCGGAAAATGGAAGATGGCGTTTACAGGTAATATATATACTCATCCAGATGGGGAAAAAATAGCAAATTTTTTATTTGACAGAAATATCCAGCATATATTTCTTTTTAATGGGCCACTGATTGATATAGGTGGAATATTGCCTCTAAAAGAGAGATGTTAATATTTTACAATAAAAGTCAAATATTATTTTGTAAAAATGATCTACATTTGATAAAATAATATAACATAAAGGATATAATAGTACATTGCAGAATGAGGAATGAGTGCTGCGCCAAAATATAAGGCACGAAAGAGTTTAATGGATGAGATACAGCAGGAGATAGTATTGCTGTCAAGAAAGATACAGCCGTAAAAAAAATAGCTAATTATACAAAATGACGTGTTTTGTGTCGGTGGCTTTAGCGGCCTTTCCTTTGCCGCTGCCACTGGCACAAAACGTTTTATTTTGTACGCAGCAACGGCGCTTGTCGCCATGTTGCGAGCAGTAAGTGGCCGTTACATTTAAGGCAGGGCAGGGCGCGGACTGCCGGCTTCTATACTTGACATAGTAACATAAAGCGGTCATTTCTATGTCTAATTTCGGCTCTTGGTCTATTTATGACTATGGCGGTAGAATTAAGCTCGTTTATTCTTCCGTTTCTCATCATTCTCCCGGCGGTGCTCCTAAATCTTTGGCCCGTGAAAGAATTTCACAATCTATTTCTCGCGCCAAATCTCGCGTTTTTGAGCTCGCTTTGTGTAATAATTGGGATTATTTTGCCACTTTTACTCAAAATTCCGACCGTTTACGGTCGGATTTATACAAATTCAGACTCGATTTTGCTCAATTCGTCCGTAATTGCAACCGTTCTCGCTCTGATGACAATAAATTACACTATCTGTGTGTTCCTGAGCTTCATAAGGACGGCCAAAATTGGCATATGCACGGCCTTATCAGCGGCCTTTCGGCCGATGATTTGGTTAAAAATGAGCATGGCTATTTGGATTGGCTTGGCTACCGCAGCCGTTTCGGCTGGGTTAGCCTTAGCCCTATTAAAAGCAAGCAAAAAATTGCTAGCTATATTACCAAATACATTAGCAAGGACGTTTTCAGCACCGCTGAGGTGCTGAAGTCTGGCTCGCATTTGTATTATGCGAGCCAGGGACTTAATGGCCGTGCTGTTGTTGCCGACCACATGCGCCCTGACAGCCTGCCTAAAAAGCTTGCTGCCAATTGGGACTTTGAAAATGATTATTGCAAAATTAGGTGGTTTGATAGCCTTGAAGATTTGCAAAAAGCTTGTTTATGATTGCCTTTATTTGGATGAGTTAACAATTTATGGAAAGGATAGTGACCTTTATAATATGCGTACACAGTGGATACCACGCGGCGAAATGGAGCATGTATTGGCTGCATTGACACCACCCAATAGATTGGCTGCTGAGGTTAGTATGGCTACAGGTTTGAGGATAAGCGACGTGCTTAGCCTTAAGCCTGTTAAATTAGAAAAAGCTCGGTGCACTGTCACCGAGCTTAAGACGGGAAAAACGCGGCCTGTTTACTGGCCGCTTGACCTGTTGGAGCGGATGCGCGCCGTGGCTGGTAAAAATTTTGTGTTTGAGGGCCGCTGTAGCGGCCTTAAACACAGAACCAGACAGGCTGTTTATAAAGATATTAAACGCGCTGCGGCGGCCTTTAGGCTGCCTGAAAACATTGCCCCTCATAGCTTGCGTAAAATTTATGCGGTGGATTTATACCACCGCACCAAGAACATGGATAAGGTGCGTAGGCTTTTAAACCATTCTTCGGAGCCTGTTACCATGCTTTATGCTTTAGCCGACCAGCTTGACAAAAGGAAAGCTGGTCGGTTATAATTAAAGTAACTCAGAAAGGGGGGTTTTTACTGCTTTATGAGTTTTGTTTTTGCAATAAAAAATCCCCCTGTCATCGGCCTTTAGGCCTTTGACAGGGGGTTTGAGTGTGTCACTCGCTTCTTTTTTATTGTAACAGACTATCTTTACTTTGTCAAGTGTCAACGCTTCGCCCCCATGATTGGGGCGGGGGGGGCTGATGACTATCTGGGGCGAGCAGGTGCCGCGCCGCGTTGTGCGCAGCACTAGAGCGGCGTGGCTCCTGCGAGCTTGCACTAGCGCCCTGCCTTATTTTTTTAACGGCCACTTATACAAAATGAAAATTTTGTATAAGTAAGGGGAGAAAAATTTTGTTTATTTGCTTTATAAAAAAATTTAAGTTAAAATAAATATAAAT
>JAUUSE010000093.1:0-3098 GCA_030842085.1 Bacillota bacterium
GCGCTTGAATGGCATTCAAGAGGTCAGCGGTTCGATCCCGCTTATCTCCACCATTAAATTAAGTCTGTACGCATTTTGCGTTCAGACTTTTTATTATTTTTACTTTTTAGATTTATGAGTTCAGAAAATATTTTTGTTGCGGGCATGAGATTATGGCTTGTATTAAAAAAAGTATGCAATGAGGAATAATTATTAAAAAATCGATTTTTAGTATTATTGAACAGGATTAAAAAATAAATATTATATAAAAAAGAGAATAAATAAGCATATTAATTACTTTAAAAATTGTTAAATAAATGATATAATAAGTAATCAGAAATTTAGTGGTTGAGCCTTAAAAATCCAAAAGGAATGGAAGAGTAATGATAGTAACGGTTGCATGCGACGTATTAGGTAATGAAAACAACGGCACATCAACAGCGGCGATGAATCTCATAAGATATCTCAAATCCAAGGGACACGAGGTACGCGTAATATGTCCGGATGCGGATAAAAAGGGTGAACCCGGATATTTTGTCGTGCCGACAATGAATTTCCATATTTTTAATGATTATGTTGCAAAAAACGGGGTAACCATAGCAAAACCGGATAAGGATGTAATTATGTCAGCGGTTGACGGCAGCGATGTGGTCCACGTTATGATGCCATTTTTTATAGGGCATTATGCCTGTAAATATGCGGTAGAAAAGGGAATAGCAGTAACAGCGGGCTTTCACTGCCAGGCCGAAAACCTTACAAATCATTTCTTCTTAATGAATATACAGGCGGCTAATAAGCTTGCATATAAAGAGTTTTATAAATTGCTGTATCAATACTGCGACTGCATACATTATCCCAGCCAGTTTATATGCGATACATTTGAAAAGCGCGTAGGGCCTACAAATCATTATATAATATCAAACGGCGTAGGCAAAGAGTTTACATATATGCCTGACGTAAAAAAGCCGGAGGAATATAAAGATAAAATTGTTATACTTTTTACCGGAAGATACAGCAGGGAAAAATCGCATAAGGTACTCATAGACGGTGTAAGCCTATCTAAATATAAAGACAAGATACAGCTTATACTTGCCGGCTCGGGACCGCAGCGTGACAATTTGATAAAATATGCTCAAAAAAAGCTTGATATTCAGCCGGTGTTTAAATTTTTCAGCCACGAGGAACTGGTTAGGGTTATAAATTATTCAGATTTATACGTGCATCCGGCGGAAATAGAAATAGAGGCAATATCGTGCGTTGAAGCAATATCATGCGGAAAAACTCCGATAATATCTGACTCTGAGCGCAGCGCGACGCGGCATTTTGCGCTTAGTGAGAAAAACTTATTTAAATGCAATGATTCAGTAGATCTTGCGGCAAAAATAGACTACTGGATAGAGCATCCTGATGAGAGGGAGGAGTGCAGCAAGCAGTATATCGGCTTTTCAAAGCAGTTCAGCTTCGACAGCTGCATGGAGAGAATGGAGCAGATGCTGTTTGATGCCATTAAGGTGAAGCAAGGTGCGTAAGATAATTTATTACGAGAGCTTGTCAGAGGACTTTGCAAACGTAAATGTTGAGACAAAAGAGGTAAAGAAAGACTTTAAATTTATAAACAATAATCCTATATGGCGCTTTTTCTCGTTTGTGCTTTACTATTTTATAGCAATACCAGTGGTCTTTTTATATAGCTGGTTAATACTTGGACTGAGAGTACATAATTTAAGGGCAATGCGAAGTGTGAGAGGGCGCGGATTCTTTCTTTATGGGAATCACACAAATTATTTAGACGTATTTATTGCGCCGCTGCTGGCCTTCCCGCATCGAGTATACACAGTGGCAAGTCCTGATGCTGTATCCATAAAGGGACTGAAAACAATAGTTCTTATGCTCGGCGGCATGCCGGTGCCTAAAGATATATCGGCGCTTGGCAGCTTTACAAAGGCGGTGCGCAAGCGCTGCAACGACGGCAATGGCATTGTTATATATCCTGAAGCCAAAATTTGGCCGTATTATAATGGAATAAGGCCGTTTCCTGATTCGTCTTTTAAATATCCTGCTGATTTAAGAGTGCCGGTTATAGCAATGTTTACAGCGTATAGGGAGCGAAAAGGGCTTTTAGGCGCTCTTTTGCCTCCGGGTTGGGACGTATATTTGAGCGACCCGTTTTACCCCGACACAACTCTTCCGCCAAAGCTTATGAGGAAAGATTTGCACTCAAAAGTATATTCTTTCATGAAAGAACGTGCGGATTTAAGCGATTTTGCATATGTGGAATATCGTCCGGCGTCAATGTATACAGAGCATGAAGAGTATGACTATGAGTATGAAGAGAATAAAGAGCCGGAAAAGGACGAAAAGCGAGCAAAGAACGTAAAATGACATTATAAGATGCTTTAACGATTTTGTGCCTGTGTTTCATTTGAGGAAGATAAATTGCTCTATAGAAAAGTAGAAGGAATAATGGCTATGGGAAAAGCGTTTGTTATTGGCATTGCGGGTGGAAGCGCCAGCGGAAAGTCGACATTTGCACAAAATTTACAAGACGCACTGAGCGGCTTAGAAGTTTTGACGCTGAACATGGATGCTTATTTTAAGGCGCCGGAGGAACGTCAGATTGTAGAGGCTCCGATAACGGGCAAGCCTTATAGAGATGATAATCACCCATCGTCATTTGACCTACCTAAGCTGAAGCATGATTTAGATGAGATACTGATAGACGGTCATACTCAGATAGTTATTATCGAAGGGCTTTTGACCTTATGGGATAGGGAAATATACAATAAGCTTAACTTGCGTTTATTTATAGACTGTCAAGCAGATGAACGCATTGTTCGGCGTCTACGGCGCAATATGAAGCGAGGGCTGACATTTGATGAGATTGCCGATGTGTATTTAGATTTTGTGCGCTATCGGCACGATGAGTATGTTGCGCCGACAAAGTGGCGTGCGGATTTAATAATTAATGGCTCAAATTCCTTTGATAATGCAATAAAAATAATATCTGGCTATGTTAAAGGGGTTATATAAAATGTTTTCTGACAATTTATAAAAACAAAGCAAGCTTTGTAAAGGTTTATGTTTTAATCTAAATTTTGTCTTCCTACTGCGCAGGGTGC
>JAUUSE010000094.1:0-3059 GCA_030842085.1 Bacillota bacterium
TACCATAGAAGAACCTCTTCAATTACATATTTACAGAAAAAGTTTCACACTGCCTTACAATTTGCTATATCAGCCTTTATCGAGAAGTTTTTACTTATAGATTCAACACAAAAGCCGGTCAGTCGAATTTTGCAACCTGTCCGGCTATAATATTTAAAATTATTGATTATACTTTTATTATATAATCCTTTTTTCGCGGTTTAGCCTCGGGCACATCTCCATCTGCATATCCTAAAATACAGTTGCCTACACCTATATATTGTTTTCCATCTATTCCCCAATCTTTAAGCAAAGACTGGCCGGCATCTGAAGCAAATACCTCTCTGGCTCTATGAATCCAGCAAGAGCCGATGCCAAGCGAATGCGCCGCTATCATAATATTTCCTATAACAAGGCTACCGTCTTCAACAGCAGTCGATACGCTCTTATCGGCTAGCACTATTATAAGAGTCGGAGCTCCATAAAATGGGTCAGAGTCAGTACCCATAACCGCCGCGTTAAGCTTGGACAGCTGCTTTATTATATCTGAATCCTGCACCGCTATTATTTTCGGAGATTGCTTTCCTCGGCCAGTCGCAGCATATGTCCCCGCCTCCAATATCTGCGAAAACTCCGCATCCGATATCTGCTCAGACTTATATTTTCTAATGCTTCTCCTAGTTTCAAGACATTTTATTACCTCGTTCATTTTTGACCACCTTAATTATATTTTTAAAGGTTTCATCTGCTCCATATATAACAATTTATTTGATGCTTAATAAAAATTAAATAATAAAATAGTAAATCGTTTTAATGTTAAAAAGGCGGTTTAATACCGCCCTTAAAAATTACTCTTTATGATTTTTATCCTTTATAAGCCTGTTTAATTCGTCCATAAATGTATTGATATCTCTAAACTGACGGTATACGGATGCAAATCGTACATATGCCACTTCGTCCAACGCCCTGAGCCTGTCCATAACCATTTCGCCTATGCGTGCAGATGAAACCTCTCTGTCCAGCGAGCTTTGCAGTGCCGATTCTATATCGTTTACTATTTTTTCGCGGTCCTCAGCCGGTATCGGCCTCTTATAGCAGGCCCTGTCTATGCCCGCCAATATCTTGTTCCTGTCAAATGTCTGGCGGTTTTTGTCCCTCTTGACGACTATTATCGGCAAAGTTTCTATCATCTCATATGTAGTGAACCTTTTATTGCACCTTAAGCATTCTCTGCGGCGGCGAATTTTCTCCCCTTCATCAGTCGGACGTGAATCTATTACCTTGCTTTCCTCATAAGAGCAAAACGGACATTTCATATGTTTGCACTCCTGTCAAATATCTTGCGCCAATTAAATATCCTTATTTCTTTTTAATATACCACAACAATTTACATTATACAACATTTTTATCAAAAAAGCTTGCATTCGCCGCATTAATATCAAGCTCTGCAAAATGGGCAGATGTATAGACTGTCTTCATATATTAAACTTTTAATAAAATTATACCGACTAATCATTTTGGATATTTATAAATTTATTTTCTTTAATCTTGCGCCGCATTTGTATTTTTATTCACGCATAAATCATTGGCGATAAATTTTTCTACTTCTGCTAAAAGTCCGTCATACCTTATCGATTTTTCCATCAGTCTTTCTCTAAGCTCTTCTATTTTGTCTCTCTTAGAAGTTATGTCTTTTACCTTTGATGTATATGTTACTCCCGACTGACGCTGAATTATCTTTAAGCCATATACTTTAACTTCTTCGCATTCGATATTAATTAATGTCTCTTCTATGTCATACACCAAAGAAATACCTGATTGTAATGAGTCGTCATTGTTTCTCACGCCCTTGCCCTCCTTGTGTGTATTATAATCACCAACGGTTTTTGCTATCTAATTTTATATTATAATTCCGTCGCAGTCAATAGTATTATCTTTCTTTTTTAAGAGATTTGTATTTCTTTTTTTTATATAGCTATATTTCGTTGTCACTTTTTGACAAATTACGGCAAAATTTATATGCAGTTTTTATTTCAGACAATTCTTCATATGAATTTTTATACACTTCGATGATTATATCGCCCGAATACCCTATTTTATTTAATTTGTTAAAAAGACGCGCAAAATCAAAATTTCCTCTGCCTGGAAGCATGCAGGTATTATCTGCTCCTGAATCTAAATCATTTTTGCCGCTGCCTGTCTTGCTGTCACTTAAATGAACATGCACTAAGTTATCGCCCATGGCGTCTATTACTATATACGGATCTTGCCCGCTTCGCAGTGACTGTTTTATATCAAATACAAATTTGGCGTTTATTTCATTTTTCATTTTTAAAATAAACTGAGGCGATGAGCTTCTGAATTTATTTACGTTTTCCTGAGCCGTTATAACGCCTTCACGCTCACTGTTTTCCATAAGGTGTGCAAATCTTTCCAAATATTCCTCGTCGCTTATTGCTCCTATCCTATCGCCATGTATTACCACTATTTTCGCTCCTAAAAAATTTGCTGCTTCATTATACCTTTTATAATACTCCGCCATGTCATAAAATCTTGCTTTATACTGCGAAAAAAGCATAAAAGACTCCATGCCGGATGTAAAGGGGTGTATTGAGGTTATTTTTATATTGTTTTCTTCAGCCAAACTTTTAATCCTATTTATATATGGCGGCTCAAGCTCTGAAAATGTATTAAAAAATATTTCCGCTGTTTTTACTCCAAAATCAGCTATATGTTCAAGCGCCTTATATGTATCCATCGGATAAAAGCTTGCTGTGGAAATTCCTATTTCCATTTCATACCTCCGCAAGAAAATTTTTGCCATTGCCCCAAACTATATGCAATGGTAATATATATTCAGACAGTTTTATTATATTATAATACATATTAGAGGTACAAATATGAAAATCTCTGCAAAAGTTAAGAATTTTTACTACGGCATGAGCGGCTTTTCAATCGGACTGCTTGCTCTTGCTTTAGAATTGTCTATAATAGGATATCTGGCTTCAATTTTTATGAATATTTTTTCATATGCCTTTTCTTCTCCCGATTTAATTATTAATATTGCTCTTAAAATAGGC
>JAUUSE010000095.1:0-3029 GCA_030842085.1 Bacillota bacterium
CGGGTGTGGGGGTCGCCTCCGGCGCGGGCGTAGAGGGCGCTTTGGGTGTCAGCATATATTCCACGGCATAGCTCCCAGGAGTATTAATATCAAAGCCGCCCTCGTCGTATACGGTCAATTCGTATTTGTTGGTATCGTAGCGAATGCTCTCCCGCAGGTCATAAACCTCCTGCCCTTGAGTCAGCAATAGCTCGGGGGCATCGTAGGCACCCCCTGTCTCCATACCCAGCGCCAAGCTGACACTGCTTACTGTCAGCACTGCTGCAAGCGCCACCGCCACGAAGCGGTTACTTCTCCCTCTTCTCATAAACATCCTCCATTGCTTACTACTCCGTGCCGGTTCCCCTCCGGCATGCCGCCTGAAATGATTTACACCAAATCACTGAGGTGTATATCCTGCAGCCGTGCCTCCATTTCTCCCTGAAATACTATAAAGCATTGATGAACTTTGCAGTAAGGAGCGGCGCCCCGGTCGCAGAGCCCTTTGTCCAGCAGACAGCGGTTGAGCGCCATCGTGTCTTCTGCCGCCATCATAATGTCATAAAGCGTGATTTCCTCCGCAGGACGGCTCAGATAGAACCCACCCTGAAATCCCGGCTCAGATTCCACCAGCTTGACTCTGCACAGAGCGTGTGTTACCCGTCGGATATAGCCCGCTCCAATCCCCATTTGCCGAGCGATTTCTCCGCCGGGGACCAGTGTATTCCCCTCCTGACAGGCCAGGTACAGCAGAAAGCGGATGGCATATTCCGTCAACCTTTTAATCTGCAATGGTGTTTGTCCTTTCTCGGTTGAGTTAAGCAAAAAATAGCACCCTTAAGCACGGCGAGTCTGTGCCGTGTCTATAAGTGCAGCTGGCTGCCACACGCCTTCGGCGTAAGGCCCTGTAGTTTTGCGTCGCCGCCTTTCGTCGGCTTTGCTAAATATTCAATTTTTGATTCATATACAACTGAATGTCTATTATGTGGTAGCAAAGATCGTCAGCTTTATTTTCTGAGTGGTATCCAGCACTATAAAAATAGCAAAAGCCCTTCCGCCATGGCAGCGGAAGGGCCTGTTTACACGTCTTAATTTACAATATATTCCATTCAGAAGGTATGAAAACAACATCCAGGAAAAAACATATACCATTCCTAGAGTTTTTTTATCAATCCTATTGCCATTAATGTCGCATTGTGCTACTATCTGTATGTACAGAGGAGATAATTGCCAACTAGTTAAGTAACAGAAGGCAGTTATACCACATAATAGACATTCTGTGGTGTGCCGTTTCTATATCAAACATTTTGACCGTCTGGCTCTGCCGGGCGGTTTTTTTATGCTCCCTCGGGTTGGAGTATCAGCCCCATTCGGTCTATCTTCCGCATGTGCTCGCTCCCGGTAGAAATCATATAGATACGGGTAGTTTCAATACTGCTATGGCCCAGCAGGTCGGCCAGCTGGATAATATCCTTTTCTACGCTGTAAAAGGTCCGCGCGAAAAGATGGCGTAAATTATGAGGAAATACCTTGCTTTCCGCCACGCCCGCCTCTTTGCACAGCCGTTTCATTTCCGCCCAAATATTACTGCGGTCCATGGGACGCCCGCCTTTTGTAACGAATATCGGACCGGCAACGATCCCCTGGTCCTTTTTGTATTGAGCAAGCTGGTGGCAGAGTTGGCGTGGCAGGAATACCGTGCGCTGCTTTCCCTTGCAGCGCACATCAGACCGGCCTGTGTGCACTGCATCCACTGTGATGAACTCCAGCTCGCTTACCCGGATACCCGTAGCGCAGATAGTCTGCATGACCATGCTCAACCGCATGTTCCCCTGGCGTTTGGATGCTTCCACTAACCGCAGATACTCCGCCTTGGTCAGCTCACGCTCTTTAGGGCAGAACAGCCGACGTTGAGTTTTAAGGCTCTTCACCGTACACTCCGGCCGATTAATAAACTTGAGATAGCCGTTCACCGCAGCCAACATGGAGTTTACGCTGACGGCGGCGTATTTTTCCATGAGTGATTCCTTATAGGCCAACATAACCAGCTTGTCCAATGGACGGTCTCCAAGCCAGCTCAGGAAGACCTTCGCATCCCGCAGGTATTTCTCAATCGTAGCGCAGCTGCGCTCCTCTTGCGCCAAGTACTGTGCATATGCCTCAATTTTGCTCAAAGTATGGGCCTCCATCATTACCATGTTTCCTCCAGCGTTATCAGTTGGTATTTATTATGCCTAGCCTTACTATGTGCACTTACCTGCCATTTATAAAATGTTTTACTCCCGGCCTTGGATAGCGGGATTTGTATTCAGCGCGGAAAACAAGACGGGCATATCGCCGTATGGGTGATATGCCCGTCTTGTTTTTCGTAATGACATGTTAGATCTTATTCCTGCAGATTGAAGCCCTGTATACTGTCGCATTATAGTACATGGATGAGAATACGATACCCACCAGGACGATATTAACGACGGATAAGACCGTCACCCCTGGTCTCACCAGATGCATCATCCCGAGGATAAGCGATGGAACGAGGACTATGAGCCAGGGCTTATTCGTCCTATGAAGAATCGACATGATAAAGCCGCGGTTCATTAGCTCTTCCGCAAAACCGACAAGCAGGAGGGCGACTATCCAAGCCAACCACGCCCCTGATGGCCGCAGATTATCGAAAGTTACGACACAGTTTACCGGTCGGGATGAGTATACAGAAGATCAGAGTGCATATGCATAACCGACAAATATGTTCAGCCGGAAAAGCCGGAGAATTTGGTGAACACCCGGTAGAAGGCACAAAATGTAAGGGCCAGGAAGGCATATGCAAGTGCAAAATTTACATAACGTTTCTCCATTATTATATTAATCTCCCTTTATTTAACTTAGTCATTCTTAGTATATATAGTGAATTGTAGCACAAGAGTTCCGCGTCTGTAAAGTTAGTTTTTGGCCAAAATCTTTCCTTTATGTGGCAACGCTTCTTATTTAGACATATATATGGCCAATTCTTGTTTAGATCTTGCCCTATGAGCAAAAAAGTACCAAAGCCAGGC
>JAUUSE010000096.1:0-2991 GCA_030842085.1 Bacillota bacterium
CCGGAACGCGAACACGCGTCCAGGCTCAGCCTGGTGGTCCGAGTGGCGGGACTTGGGTGTTGCTCTAAGCAGTCACTTTCAGTAGTCCTCCCAGCGTACGATATATTTTTATTGGTCTTAATATTCCAAGAGCAAATTAGTGGGTTCGCGCCCGCCTGCTCCAACGCGAAAAAACACCGCTCACAAGGAACGGTGTTTTTCTGGGAAACATTGACAAAAAAGATACCCACTGAAAGCGCGAGTGAAAAGACAAAATAAAAAACTGAGCCCGGAACGCGAACACGCGTCCAGGCTCAGCCTGGTGGTCCGAGTGGCGGGACTTGAACCCACGGCCTCTTGAACCCCATTCAAGCGCGATACCAAACTTCGCCACACCCGGATATATTGATGCTTAAATAGTATATATCATTTCTAAACTTTTTTCAAGTGTATTTTAATTTGATTTTGTCTACTATTTCGTGTCAATGATTTAAACCGAAATATTTAATTTTGCATTAAGTATTTCTTAAGATTTACTATACAATATTTGCTTCGGTTGAAAGTAAAGGCGAAATGAGATATAATGTCAAAATAGGGAGGATGCTATGAATATAAAAAAATATATAATAATGCTGTTAAGTGTGATTTTAATATTTGCAGTGTCATGCTCAGGCAATGAAGACGCGGACACTGTATCCAACGCCTCATCTCAGCAGGCTGTAAGCAGCCAAAATGCAGTCTCTTCAGATATTGGAAGTAGTGAAATGCCGTCTGAAAGCCAGACAGCATCATCAGATATAGCTCAGAGCAGGACGCAGTCGGTAGATGATGGAACAGCATCCCAAGTTGTTAATTCTGAGCCCGAGACACCCCAAACCGTATCCGTAACAGTGCCGGAGGGCTATACATTCATGCAGATAGCCAACCTGCTGGAGCAAAAGGGTGTATGTTCAGCAAAAGATTTTTATGATGCTGCACAGAGCTATAAAGTTAAGTCTTTTACAATACCGGAAAGCAGCAACAGGGTATTTAAACTTGAGGGATATCTTTATCCTGATACTTATGAGTTTTATAAGCAGGATAAGCCGACAAACGTCATAATTAAAATGCTTAACAATTATGCTGCTAAATCAGGCATGCCGTCGGACGATACGCTGATACTTGCATCTATAATTGAAAGGGAAGTCCGCAGCCAAAGCCACATGGCAATGGTGTCGTCGGTACTGCATAACCGCCTTGATGCTGGTATGCCGCTCCAGTCAGATGCAACACGAGAGTATATAAACGATTATGTCACAGGGAACAGCCTTTTGTCAGATACATCTAAATATGCAGCACTTTATAATACATATAAATGTGATGGGCTTCCGGCCGGGCCCATATGCAATCCAAGCAAAAGGGCAATAGACGCTGCTAAAAATCCTGCAAGCTCTGATTACTATTACTTCTTTTTTGGCAATGATAATGATAATCATTATTCAAAAACACTTGATGAGCATAATGCCCAAATTGAAAAATACGGTGTTCAGTTTGGAAATTGAGATAAGCTGTTATAATAAAGATAGGGGAGAGACTTTTAAAAAGTTGTTTCCCCCTATTTTTTTGTATCAAAAGTCTGCTGTGAATAATTCTGCAATCGCCAGAGAGCGAGAAAATCATTGAGATTTGCTTTTAGATAAACTAAGAGATAAAAATAAAATTTTAATAAAAATGCCTTGGACGCTTACCAAATAACAAGCGTCCAAGGCATAGTTTTTATTGATTATAATTACTAAAAATCAAGCTTTTTTATTCTGTCGACGGCCTTAATTATATTTTCACGGCTGCCAAAGCTTGTGAGGCGGAAGAAGCCCTCACCATTTTCGCCAAATCCCGCGCCCGGCGTACCGACAATATTGGCATTGTTAAGCAGATAATCGAAAAATTCCCACGATTTTCTGCCGCCTGGGCACTTAAGCCATATATAAGGCGAATTCTTGCCGCCAATGTACTTTATAGATAATTCGTCCAATGCATCGGCTATAAGCTTTGCATTCTGCATATAGTAATCTATATTCTGCATGCACTGCTTAAATCCCTTATCAGAGAAAACAGCCTCTGCGCCGCGCTGAATTATATATGGTACGCCGTTAAACTTTGTGCCCTTGCGGCGCAGCCACATTGCATTAAGGCTTACATCTCCAGCCTTTAAGTCGAACGGGACTATTGTATAGCCGCAGCGTGTGCCGGTAAAGCCGGCAATCTTAGATAATGAGCACAGCTCTATTGCACATTTTTTTGCACCGTCGATTTCATATATGCTGTGCGGTAAATCGGGGTCTGATATAAATGCTTCATAAGCGGCGTCATACAGTATAACAGCCTTGTTGTCAAGAGCATAATCTACCCATGCCTTGAGCTGATCACGGTTATAAACGGCGCCGGTCGGATTGTTTGGAGAGCAGATGTAAATAATATCAGCTTTAATACTCTTGTCCGGCAGCGGCAAAAAGTCGTTTTCCTCATTAGCGTTTATAAACACTATTTTGCGGCCGTCCATAATGTTCGTATCAAGATACACAGGATACACAGGGTCGGGAATAAGTACCGTGTTGTCAGCGGAAAAAATATCGAGTATATTGCTGACATCGCTTTTCGCACCGTCGCTTACAAATATCTCCTTAAGCTCTAACGACACATTAAAACGCTTATAGTAATTCTGAATAGCGCTGCTTAAAAATTCATAGCCATGGTCCGGACCATATCCTCTAAAGCCCTCTACTGTGCCCATTTCGGCAGATGCTTTCTCCATCGCCTCAACGCATGCAGCGGGGAGGGGGAGAGTGACGTCGCCGATACCAAGGCTTATTACATCAGCCGACGGATTATTGGCCTTATATTCGCTTACCCTGCGGGCTATTTCCGCAAACAAATAGTTGTCCTTAAGGTTTTGATAGTTTGTATTTATCTTCATTTTCTCATCTCCGTTTGTAAAAATAATATGACGATTATAATGCTTAATATAACACAAAA
>JAUUSE010000097.1:0-2969 GCA_030842085.1 Bacillota bacterium
AAACGAAAATCGAAGATTTCCGAGTGCTGAGAGAACATTGAATAACGCGATTTAGACTGGGAAATGTCTGAAGTCGTGAGCGTTGAGGCAAATCGCTTATTGAATAACCTCACGCACTAAACGAAAATCGAAGATTTCCGAGTGCTGAGAGAACATTGAATAACGCGATTTAGGCTGGGAAATGCCTGAAGTCGTGAGCGTTGAGGCAAATCGCTTATTGAATAACCTCACGACGCAAGCGAAAGCAGAGCTTTCGGCGCCTGAGACACACAGTCCAATTTTTAAAGTGTACGGAGACAGGCGCAATAGTCAGAAAAGCCGGCTTTAATCAGATTTATGCAACGAGAAAAATCAAACTGGCAAAGCAAGTCGTCGCATAATAATACCTTTATTCTCGTAATCAAACCGATGACCAACAATTGCGTTTGTTAACACAAATATTACGGTTCCCAGCCGCTTATTGTAATTTATCGAATAAAATGAGGCCAAGCTGTTTAGACGTCAAGTCATATATTATATTAAAATGAGGTATAGCATCTTGAAAAAGAATGAGATAATAGAGCTTAATATAGAAGACACCACCTTTGAAGGCAGCGGTGTGGGCAGGCTGGAAAATGGTATGGCTGTATTTGTTCCGGGCTGCGCGGCCGGGGACAGAATTAGAGCAAAGATAGTTAAAGCAAAGAAAACCTATGCTTTCGCAATAGTAGATGATTATATAAGTCTGTCATCGGACAGGCAGGAAAATGACTGTGATATTTACAAAAAGTGCGGTGGATGCTGCTTTCGTCATATAACATATGAGGCAGAGCTCAAGGTAAAAGAAAACACAGTTTTTGAAAATCTCAAAAAAGAGGGGATACAGGCAGAGATAAGCAAAATAATTCCATCTCCTAATATAACCGGGTACCGAAACAAGGCGCAGCTTCCAATACGAAATGATGCTGACGGCAATATATCGATAGGTTTCTATGCCAAAAGGAGCCACCGTGTTGTAAACTTATCTCATTGTCATCTGCACCCGGAATTTTTTGACGATATAGTAGAATATACGCGCCGCTTTGTCGAAAAATATAACATCAGCGCATATAATGAAGTGAACAATAGCGGACTTTTACGCCATTTATATATAAGATATGGTGAAGAGTCCGGCGAGATAATGGTATGTCTCGTAATAAACGGAAGAAAGCTTCCAAATTCAGACGTCTTTGCGGCGGGACTGATAAATCTAAATAAAAATATTAAAAGCATAATGCTTAATGTAAATACTGAAAAAACAAATGTTATACTTGGTAAAAAGAACATACTGCTTTACGGTACTCCATATATAAATGACATATTATGCGGGAATAAATATCATATATCTCCCACGTCGTTTTATCAGGTGAACCGCAGCGGCGCCGAGAAGCTGTATAATCTTGCGGCAGAAATGGCGGGGCTGAGCGGTAATGAGACGGTGCTTGATTTATACTGCGGCGTCGGCACAATAGGCCTTTCGGTAGCAAATAAAGTAAAAAAGGTAATAGGCGTTGAAATAGTGCCGGATGCAGTAGAAGACGCAAAGCGAAATGCGCAGATAAACAATATACAAAACGCTGAGTTTATATGTTCCGACGCTGCCGCGGCGGCAGATGCTCTGCTTAAACGCGGAGAGCGCCCAGACATAGTCATAGTCGACCCGCCGCGCAAGGGCTGCTCAAATGAACTTTTGGAGACAATATCAAAGCTTTCTCCGGAAAAAATAATAATGATATCCTGCAACAGCGCCACCATGGCGAGAGACATACGCCTGATTGAACAAGCGGGCTATAAGCTTGGAAAAGTTCAGCCTGTAGATATGTTCCCGCGCACCGCTCATGTTGAATGTTGCTGTGTTTTATCGCGGGTGAAAGTGTGAAAATGGTACTGGAAGAAAGTCTAATTTATGAAATTTTATCTGTAGTAGAAGAAATTCCAGAGGGAAAGGTAGCTTCTTACGGCCAAATAGCGCGGATGATTGGAAGAAGCAAAAATGCCAGACTTGTCGGCAAGGTGCTTAGTATGGCGCATCTATATGGCAGTTATCCTTGTCACCGCGTGGTAAATCATGCCGGGCGTACGGCGCCGGGATGGAGAGAACAGCGCTGCCTGCTGGAAAGTGAAGGAGTAAAATTTAAGTCAAACGGCTGCGTTGATATGAAATGCTGCCAATGGAACTTTTAAATTTCATTAATAAAAATTATGAAAATATTTTTGCTATATAACTAATATATAAGCCTGAATTAGACATATCACTTTATGAAAAATGCGGAGGAAAACAAATGGATAATAATTTCAGCATAGAAGAAGTAAAAGAGAGAATGAGAAGCGGAAAGCTGTATTTCTGCGAAGACGAGCGGCTGCTTGACGAACAGGTTAAGCGGCTTGACAAAGTGTTTGAGTATAATAATCTCAAGCCAAGTGAAAAAATCAAAAAGCAAAAGCTGTTAAAAGAGATGTTTGCCGAAATAGGCGAGGAATGCCATATAGAAACTCCCTTTTATGCGAGCTGGGGCGGAAAGTATGTGCACTTCGGCAACAACGTATATGTAAACTTTAATTTGACAATGGTGGACGACTGTGAGATATATGTAGGTGATAACACTATGTTCGGCCCGAATGTAACGTTGGCGGTAGCAGGGCATCCTGTGCATCCTGAGCTGAGAAAAAAGGCAGCTCAATACAATCTTCCGATAATGATAGGAAATAATGTATGGATTGGCGCAAACAGCGTAATTCTACCTGGGGTAAATATAGGTGATAATTCTGTAATAGGCGCTGGAAGCATTGTGACAAAAGATATCCCCTCCAACGTGGTGGCGGTAGGTAATCCATGTAAAGTAATGCGTGAGATAAACCAACGTGATATGGAATATTATTATAAGGATATGAAAATTGGAGGGTATGAAGAAAAGTCTGTAAATAAGATTCTTCTATGATAAGACTGGGTG
>JAUUSE010000021.1:0-27484 GCA_030842085.1 Bacillota bacterium
ACTTTAGATGTCTACCCCATTTTTGTCAGTATTCATGCGGGTTTGCGGGCTTTTTTTCGTTTCAAAAAAGGATGAAGTATGACTTGATTGCTTTTGGCATCTGAAGTAGCTGCCACTGCCAATACAGTACAAGATTTTGACTTCTTACAGACAATTAACTGAGGAAAGTGTGAAGTCACATGATTGATGATTACAGAAAACATGCAGTTGTATGGGATTGGGATGGGTTTGATAATTCATTAGAATATGAATATTGGTGCGAATATGCAAGGCATTATGGGAAAAAAGTATTGATCCCAATGTGTGCGTTGGGTCAAGCAGGAGCATATATGGCACAGAAAGGGTTTTCCGTTACAGCTTTTGACATCACAAAGGAAATGATTGACGAAGGGAAAAAACGATTTCGTTCGGTTGAAAATCTCTCTTTAAAAATTGCAGATATTTGTGATTTGCATCTTAGCGAATCGGATTTTGATTTTTGTTTTATCGCAACACAAGATTTGCACTTATTATCGGATCTCAAAATGGTGAGAAAGGCTTTTCAGTCCCTTTCTTTGCATCTGAGAGAGGGTGGTGGCTTATCGTTGGAACTAATCTTGCCTTCTTCTGAATCATTTGAGCTCCCACAGCAAACCTTTTATCCGCGGGTACCAAATTATACAGATAAAAAGGTATGGAAAGAGAGTAAGAACCGTTACGATGCTTTTACAAAAAGATGTTATATCGATCAGGTTGTATACATACAAGATGAAAAAGGAATCACGTCTTTTCCATATTCGGTTGTCCTGCAGTATTATGAACAGGAGGAAATCCGTTCTGCCTTGAAAGACGCGGGATTTGTTATTACCGGTGAATTTCAGAATCGAAACAAGGAACCTTGGACCATTAAAAGTCAAGAATGGATAATAGAAGCTATAAAAAAATAAAAAATTGGGCTAATATAAACAGGCATCTAAAATGTCTACCCCTTCCAAAGTTGAAAGGAGTCTATTTCTGTAAAGAGATAGACTCCTTTCGTTTTTTCTGATAAAATGTAAACGGAACTGTTTATATTGCCAATGCGCTATAAGCTAACATAAGTAATTTAATTGAAAGGAATTAGCAATGGTTACTTTCTTTCGAGGAGTTCAATGGGTTGCGCCGACCGACTTGGGGATAAGTCAGCTGTACCTAAATAAATCCAAACTGGAAAATATCGAAAAATGGTTCGATCCAAACGACATGAATTTGTGTGAGCCTCTTCCTGTCCATGATTTTGGAGATGGCAGGCTGACATTGACAGACGGCCACAGCCGGGCTTTTATAGCGTACCAGTATAAAGCAAAGGTGCCAATTGTTTATGATACGGATGATATCGTAACTTGTGACGAAGGACAGCTACTTTATAAAAATGACATCGTTTGGTGCCGGCGCTTCAATCTTCGAACAGTTGCCGACCTTGAAAATCGTATTGTTGACGATTCTGAATATCAATCCCTTTGGATTGACCGCTGCGAACAAGCTTACAATTTACTGACCCAGACCAATGATTATGAGAGAGCGGACATACAACGGCAGTATCCGGATTTGTTTTTATATGGCGCGAATGAAGATTTAACAATCTATTTTTTTGAGAATCCGAATGGGAAGATAGTTGAGGTTCATCTATAGGGATTGATTTTTTGCATTTAATTTCTTGGCGGATACTGATAATTTCGGTCACCAAAGACAGGTTAAGTACCCGATTTTACTGTCGGGTACTTCTTTTTTACACTATAGTTTGGTAAAGGATTTATATAAAAAAGAAAAAATATAATATTTCTTTAGTGTTAAAATTTTTACAAATATTCTGTATAAGATTACATCTAAACTGTCCACAAAAGCTAATTTAAGCCTGAACGCAAAATGTGTTCAGGCTCTTTTATTTTATTGAGTCTTATATACTTTCGCCTAAAGGTAAATATAACGTGTTTGCTTATCCCTCTTTAACTATTGAGATTATATATATTTTTTTATAAAAATAATCTAATTGTTTGGTGTTGATACTTGGCTATACTATCAATTTGTTTTTATTCTTTTGCTGGCGATACCTTTATAACTCATGTCTTTTTACCTGGCAGTCAATTATGTAAGATAACCTGCATTGTATTGAATTCGAGATAACCAGTCCATTACACATACATTTTTAAAGTCACTAAAATATTATCCATCCGAATAATTTTCTGTTTTAAGCAAGCACCTGCTCTTTTACTATTACATACATATTTTTTTGCCCTGTTAAATTATAAATACTTGTTAGTAAGGTATTTAACATACCGTAAATATCCAAATTTCGATAGATTTTCTTGCTTTTATATCTGATATGTATTAAAATAAAGCCGAGGAAAACTTTCGCATTTTTATGCGTAAGCAAAGCGGAAATGTTTTGAGGGAACCAACCGCACGGGCGGTAAAATAAAAAGGAAGGTGAGCTTTTTTATGGGTGGTCTATTTAAACTCAAACAAAACGGAACCACAGTAGGAAAAGAGGTAATTGCAGGCTTAACAACATTCTTTGCGATGGCGTATATCATCGTCGTAAACCCGGGTTTGTTAAGCCAAGCCGGTATGGAATGGGGCGCAGTTTTTCTTGCAACCATTATCTCGGCTATTATAGGTACATTGATTATGGGCTTAGTTGCCAATGTGCCTTATGCTCAAGCCCCAGGCATGGGACTTAACGCGTTCTTTGTCTTTACGGTTTGCTTTACGCTCAAATTTACGTGGCAGCAGGCGTTATCAATGGTGTTTATCTGCGGTTTGATAAATATTATTATTACCGTTACAAAGCTGCGTAAATTTATTATTAAGTCGATACCGCGCAGTCTGCAAAACGCTATCGGCGGCGGCATCGGCATTTTTGTGGCATACCTCGGTCTGCTCAATGTCGGCATTATCACATTTGATTCCGGCGTGCCGGCGCTGGCAACCTTAAATCAGCCCCAGTTCTGGCTTTTCCTTATCGGCTTAGCACTGACAATTGTGCTGCTGCTGTTAAAGGTTAAGGGCGCCATATTAATAGGTATTATAGCAACCACGCTGCTTGGTATTCCTATGTCAGTAACTGTGACGTCGCAGTCCGTAAGCTTTATCGATGCATGTCAGCAGCTGCCTACGACTTTTGGAGCTATTTTTACAAGTGAAGGCTTAGGTTCGTTATTTACGGATGTATCGAAAATCCCACTGGTGCTTGTCACTATTTTTGCTTTCAGCATTTCCGACACATTTGACACCATTGGCACATTTATCGGCACGGGACGCAGAACCGGCATCTTCAGTGATGAGGATGAGCGCACTATGGAGACCAGCCGCGGCTTTAAATCGAAGATGGACAAGGCCTTGTTTGCCGACGCCACCGCGACGTCTATAGGCGCGATTTTCGGAACTTCAAATACTACTACTTATGTTGAAAGCGCAGCCGGCATTGGCGCAGGCGGACGCACCGGACTTACAAGCGTCGTTGTTGCTATATGCTTTGCTATCAGCGCATTTTTTGCCACATTTGTCAGCGCCGTTCCATTTGCTGCGACTGCGCCGGCTCTGGTGGTCGTTGGCGTAATGATGATGTCGTCCTTTAAGGAAATTAATTGGGAAGATTTCAGCGAAGCTGTGCCAGCATTTTTTGCCGGCATCTTTATGGCACTTTGCTACAGCATATCTTACGGTATTGCGGCAGGCTTCATTTTCTACTGCATTACAAAGATTTGCAAAAAGCAGATAAAAGAAATCCATCCGATTATTTGGGTGGTAACTGGTTTGTTTATTCTGAACTTTGTACTTCTGGCTATTATTTAAGCTAAACATCAAATAGAAACGATAAAACCGTGGGGCATTTAAATGTTCCACGGTTTTTGCCTATTTTATACTCCGGTATAATGTACATTAGCCGTTCTGTATTGCACTTTTAATGTTGGCCGTTTTTATATCAGTAATAATTGCTTTCCGCCTTTCATAGATTTATATAGTAATCTATCTTGTCAGGGGGGCGCTTTAATGGAGCCGAGGTACAGCAACAATGACTACAATGTTTCTCTTGACCTTCCTTATCCGCCGGTATATGCTGAAACTAAAAAGCATGATTATGCCTATGCTATGCTCAGCAATATCGGCAGCAGCAATTCCGAAATGTCAGCAGTCAGCTTGTACTTTTACAACAGCGTTATTTTAAAATCAGAATATGCAGAGTTTGCACGCTGCTTCCGCGACATCAGTATTGTCGAAATGCATCATTTAGATATTTTTTCTACTTTATCATATCAAATGGGCCTTGACCCAAGGCTGTGGAGCATGAGAAACAACTGCAATCACTACTGGTCTCCCTCTTACAATAATTATCCAAAAAAAATACGCGAGGTTATAGAAAACTCTATTAAAGGCGAGGAGGCCGCTATACGTAAATATATTGCTCAGTCCGAGAGTATATGCGACGCAAATATTGTCGAAAATCTCGAGCGTATTATTCTTGATGAAGAACATCATATTGAGATATTTTATAACATGCTGTCTCAGATTAATTAATTGTATTTTCTATGCAAGCATAATATGGTTTAGCGACGCTTTATTTTTTTAATATATCTACGATAATTGTTCTAATATTGTGCATTTAAACCTATAAACTAAAAAGGCAGAAAAACGGCCCATGCAAAAGCATGGGCCGTTAATATCTAATAATATAATTAATTCATATAACCGCTTGTTGCAATGCTGACAAACTCATCATAGCTGATATTATAGTCGTAATATGCATACTGGAACAGCTGCTCATTTTCAGACGAGTTATAAGAAAAATATGTTATGCCTAAAATTCCGTCTGCTGGACATATGCTTAACACTTCACGGTCGCCATCATAAAAGCGAATGTAAAATACATCTTCGTAATCGCTCACATTTATTGAGCCATTTTCTGTAAGCATTATATTGTCAAAGCGGCTTATATATTCATCTATGTCCTCTATTAAATAGACATAACCGCCAGCATCCGGCACTTCTCCATTTTCATCATATTGATATACGGTCTCTATCTCTGCCTTGTCAATATCATAATCTTTAAGCAAGTCGCGTATAGTTGTCTGAGACGGTGCCTCCCAGCCGGGAATGCCTTCATTGCTTGACGCATTTTCTGCAAATATTCGCATGTCATTTCTTAAAGTGCTTTCTAAGCCGTATTTTTTAATTATATTATTTATTTGCTCACCGCTAACGCTACCGTCGCAGTTGAACTCATACTTTTCGCCGTTGATATTATTGCCCCATGAAAAATCTATCTCCTCATTGTCGGCCGTAATCATGCTGACGCCCAATGAGCTTCCAGGGGCAGGAGACTGATTAAAAGTCTTTTTTACCTTTACGTCTTTGAAGAGTCCTGTTATTTCGCTAATATCTTCCTTGTCGGTAAGTTTTGCCCTTTTGCCATTATCGCCGTTAGACAGTTCAATTTCTACTATGTCGGTCATGTCGTTTTTGGCGACTTGACTTATCGTGCGCTCCACCATATGCGGATATAAATATATTCCTCCGCCTATGAGTATGGCTGCAGCTGCCACTATCACTATCGTTATTATAACTGGCTTCTTCATATTATCACCATCTTTATATATATTATATAATAGTTAATAATATTTGTAAATATATAATATGTATTTTGGCGTAAAATTTGTCGCTTTTTGTAAATCAATAGCCCCGTGCATTTACATGAAGCTATAGCAACTTACTTATTATTTTTATTCAATGTTCTCAGTAACGAAATGATGAATAGAATTGAGTCCAAAAAAGCATATGCTATAGCCGGCCGTTTGAAAGAATGGACGGCGACATTATCGACCATGATTTAAGCAGCTGGTGGCATATGAGTAAAAGTCGTCTATAGTCCTCTCCAGGTATGTTAAGCATTTTGAAAGACAATTTTTGAATAATAAATAATAATATAATTATAAAAAAGGATATATTTCTCCGCTTAACGAGGTAAAAGGAATAGCTGGTACTTTCGGCAGTGACTGGATACAAAAGCTTTTGGGCCGTCCCTGTGAGATAAATACCATTATAGAAATATATTGTGTTAACACAAAAATAGATTAGGATGGCCGCACCGTAAAAAGAATACATTAATTGATTTATAAACTTTCGTATTACAATATATTAAATCTAAGGTTTAATACCATACTCTCAAGCCCCAGGTCATCCTGCTGCTGCACTACATTAAAGCACCGCCCTGCTGGGCGGTGCTTTGTGTTTGATTTTCAATTACTATCCGCGCTGAATTTTCGTCATAACAAGACATCGGTTTTAGCGTTATTTTGACTCAACGCTCCAAAGTCCATGTAATGTGCAGTGCTCATATACTGTAAAAGGCTCGTCGGATACGAGATTAAACGTTGTCTCCGGCTTGTCTGATGGAGTAAGATATTTTATCTGGACATTGCTTCCCTGCTCCAATATAATCCACTCGATATAATGCTCCTCCGTCATCGGATGCACTACCTCGCCTACAGATACCGTTACCTTATTACCGTCCTTTTTTACAAACGGCACATGTTTCTCTGTCGCCGCATCTACAGTATTCGCCTTAAGCTCAGCCATTTTCTCGCCGCAGCACTGCATTGGCACGCCTGCGTCTGTCAGCATCATCACTATGTTACCGCAATGGTTACACCTATATATCTTCATTTTTATACCTCCATTCAATTATATTATACACATTTAATATACATTCGTCAACTGATCTTCCCGCAAATCTTTTACCTTTTAAAATTTTATTTGTTCCATCATGATAAACCTGCTAAAATTATATCGACACCAACTTTTTATTAGAAAAACTGCATTTGTCTGCTATAGATTTTTTGACTTACCCGCGATAAATAAACTCCTGCATCGAATTTCAATATCTTCTCAATTTATATATTTTTAGGATAACTGATGCTGTTTTTCTGTCAAATATAGGCCAAGCATTCTTTTATTGCTAGAGCTAAAAAAGCTTTTTTATAATAAAATCGGCCTTTTTATTTGGCTTAAGCATGAATAGATAAAGCCCATATGCTAAAGCATATGGGCTTTTATTATTAACTTGCATAATATCTCGGTTTTGTGAGCGGCTCCGGCTTTGTGAGCGGCTCTGTTACATCTCCACCGTGTGATGTACATGCATTGTCTACATAATTAGACGCCTTATACCAGCCTACATGTGAAGAGCCACATCCAGTACGCGCTATTTTGCCTGTTGATGTACAGTATCTTACATATATGGTCTCGTCTGTCTCTGGGAAGTCTTTAGGCTCAAGATTTGCATGTATCTTCTCCATTACGCCTTTCCAGACCTTAATGGCAGGGTTAGTATAGCCTGTGCTCATTTCCTTGCCTATATCAAATCCAAACCATGTGCCACAGACATAATAGGCTGAGCCACCCATAAACCATCTGTCGTGATTGTCATCCGTTGTACCCGTCTTTCCGTACAGAGGCCAATAAGTATCATCGCCAAATGCCGCCGAACGTCCGGTGCCCTGGTCACCGTATATGACAAACTGAAGAAGCTCATTCATTATATTTGCCGTGGCTTCGCTCATCGCTGTAGTCGGGCGCTCTTCCTGCTGAAGCACAATATCATCTTGCTGGTCGGTTATCAGCGTATATGTCGTCGGCTCCCAATATTTGCCCAAATTTCCAAACGTCGCATATGCTGCTGTCATTTGAAGCAGCGATGGGCCACCGCTCGTCGCACCTACCGCAAGCGGCGCCATGTCTTTGTCAGCGTCCGACAGTGTTAGCCCAAACCGCGTCGTGAGATAATTATATGAGTAATCTACCGTAAGGTCTTTTATTATCCACGCCGGGGCTGTGTTGCTCGAACGCTCAAGCGCTTTCTGCACCACCATTGTATCTCCGCCAACTTTTCTTGTAATGGTATGATTATCAATTGGACTGGTATATGATGAATTTTTTACTGTGGTGCCAAAATTTATTAGGTCATTTTCAATCGCCGGCGTATATGCACTCAGTGGCTTAAATGTAGAACCTGGCTGCCTTGTCGCAACAGTCGCTCGGTTCCACGAAAGGCTCTGTGTTTTCTCACCGCGTCCTCCCACTATTCCTACTATATGGCCTTGATAATCCATCACTACCGATGCTGATTCTGCCTGTGTATCGCCTGAGAATTTATAGAAATAACTGTCGTCCTTATACACCTCGTCTAAAGCATTCTGCACGCTCGAAATCAACGTGCTCTGTATCTTTAATCCGCCGGAATACAGCATGGTTTCTGCGTACTTTTGCGTTATGTTTTTCTGCTCCATAAGGTCGGAGGTTACCTCTCTTATAAGTGTGTCGACAAAATAGCTGTATACCGTTGAACTAGATGACGATGTGCTCTTGCCCGTTACCACAAGTTCCTCCGACATTGCTTGGTCATACTCCTCTGGAGTTATCAGACCCTGGTCTTTCATCTCGTACAGTACATATTCCCTACGCTCTTTGTTGTTTTCAGGATTATTCAGCGGATTAAATTTCGACGGATTTCTTATAGTTGCCGCTAATGATGCGCTTTCAAGCAATGTCAGCTCAGAGGCGTGCTTATTAAAATAGAAATTAGCCGCCACCTCTACACCATCACAGCCGTTGCCCAGGTGAATTGTGTTAAGATAACATTCCAATATTACATCCTTAGATGTTGTCTTTTCTATTTCTCTGGCTCGCATAATTTCCTGTATTTTTCGAAGCGCACTCACCTCGTCGTCGCCTGTTATGTTTTTTACCAGCTGCTGCGTTATTGTCGAACCGCCCTGCCGGGATGAATAAATGTCTATAAACATATTTAAGAAAGCTCCGGCAGTGCGCTTCCAGTCAACGCCGCTGTGCGTGCGGAAACGTTTGTCCTCTATCGCTATCGCTGCGTTCGGCATGTATGATGATATTTCATTATAATCGACCCATACGCGGTTTTCATCCCCATGCAGGCGCTGTAATTCATACTGGTTGCCGTTTTCGTCAGTTGCATAGATGATTGTAGTAGCGTCCAGCGTTAGATTGTTTAAATCAAAGTCTACACTTCCGTCTACATATCTAAATACATAAAAAGCAAATGCGCCCACTACTATGGTGCCTGTTATAAGTCCTATAAGGAACAACGTGAGCATCACCCTGCCGGTTATTCCAAAGGCCTTGCGCACCTTGGCACCCGCAGATGTGTGCTTTTTCTTCATCTCGCCAGTGTGAATTGTATGCTGACGGCTGTGCGAAATTATATCAGACGGTATTCTTTCAGTAGCTATGCCAAACTCGCCCGTAAAGCCTTTATATTTTGGCTTAGGAGTCCTTTTCTCAGCTTTGTTGCCGCTGAAAAACTCCCTTTTTACCCTGCCAAAAAATCCCAGCTTTTTACGTTTAGCCGGACGCCTTGTTTGACGATTGTTATTTTTTTCAGGTTCCATTAAAAACCTCCCGATTTTCAAATATGCAGCAATGCACTGTAACAGATTTACGCTGCATTAAATATTATGTATAAAATCTTTATTTTTAGATATCATAGATATCCGCTAAATAAGATTATAGCCACTATATTATATCATACAAAAAATGAGTTTGGGTTAAAATATTGTTATATTTTAACCTTAATCTGTAACCTTTTGCTGTATACACAAGGCTTATTTTGGTGATAATAATATCATAAACTTGTGGAGGTATTATCTATGCGCAAAATCCAAAAAATATTTGCAGTTATTACCGCTGCTGCGGCACTGCTTAGCATAGTCGTTATCGCACTTACCGCCGCTGATTACAGTGATAAACATAAAGCCAACATAAAAAGCAGCGTTTTATCCGGCGATATGCGCCCGCTTTACATTCTAAAAGAGTACAACGGCTTTTTAGCCGTATTCAATTACGGCAGCAATGCCCCTAAAGAAGTGTTGTCCGTGCTTATTACCGATTTGCCGGAGTATGACCAGCGTGAACTCAGCTACGGCCTCGCGGTATACTCTGAGCAGGAACTTCAGCAACGTATTGAAGATTACGACAGCTAATTACCAATAGTCGATGCTGCACGTACTCTTTCTTTGGATGAAGCATTTATTATCGTAAGCAGTTGCTGCCATTTAGTTTATTCGTCTATGGTTCATTTAATATACTATTTATATAAACAGCCGATTTTTACGGCTGATTTTTTTCTTTCCTTATCTCTGTGATATTAGCTTTAAACCTGATTATAACACATGAAAAAACTTATACTTATATTTTATTAATATATCGCACATTTTACCTATTATATTTAATATGTGGACTTATAGCTTGAGGTTCCCCTGTCCTCGGTTAATACCGCTTCTACGTCTCTATACATATTGGTGCTGGAATTATACACTCTTATTGTCAAAGTGTCTCCTGGCTTTTTTGCCTCTATTATATCCATAAAATCGACGGTTTCACTAAGAGAAACGCCGTCAAGATGCGTAATTATTTCGCTTTCATATATCTTTTCGCTGAGCCCGCTCTCCTGCGACACCGATAATACATATAAGCCCTGCGGCAGATTATTTCGCTCAGCGGCAAGAAAGTCTATTACCTGAAATGTTATTCCAAGCTTTGCTCTGTCAACTACATATCCATGTTCTATTAAAGACTCCACCGTAGTTTTTACCGTCGCTGACGGTATTGCAAAGCCTATTCCTTCATAGCCCGTCTGCTGTATCTTCGATGAATTTATCCCTATTATCTGGCCGTATGAATTTACAAGCGGGCCGCCGGAATTGCCGGGATTTATAGCGGCGTCCGTCTGTATCAGCTTCATTGTATATGTCGAATTGCCAGTGATTCTCCGGTTAGTAGCCGATATTATCCCCTTTGTAACAGAGCCGGAAAGGGTCATCGAATATGGGTTGCCTATTACTACGACTTCTTCACCCACTTTGACATTGTCCGAATCTCCAAACTCAGCGCATTTAAGTCCGCTGGCGTTTTTCATTTTAAGTACTGCCAAATCGCTGCGGCTGTCTCCTGCTACAAAATCAGCATCGTACCTTTTGTTATCGCTTGTTATAACCACAAACTCTGCGTTTGGAATACCGTCATATATATGATCATTTGTCGCAATATATCCGTCTTCTGTTATTATTATCCCCGTTGCTAAGCTCGTTGCTGAAGCACTGTCTGGGGAATATGTCACTATTCCAACCACAGACGGCATTATTTTTTCCGCTATTTCCGACGTCGACATCTGCTCGGCCTCCGGCAGACTGTTAATAGGAACATCTACACTCTGGCCGCCGGAAAAATCCGACGGCGCAGATGCTTCTATCCTTGAACTGCCTGTTGAATAAGATGAGACAGGAGGATTGTCTAATACGTTTTCATCAATTGGTGAAAGCACAAAGTAAGCGCCGGTAAGCGTTATACCCGCAAGGATTACTACCGCAAGTATACACACAAATACTCTGAGTCCCACATTCTTCGGTTTTTGTTTTTTCACTTTTCCACGTTGAGCAGTACTGCGGTTTGCCGACGCCGCCCTTGCCGCATTTGCATTATATCCCGCACCGTAAGCCTGATTATAGTTCCCATACGGCTGATAAGGATACTGATACCCATAATAAGGCGGTACATTCTGATTATATCCGCCATAATTATTATACCAACCGCTTTGCTGATAATTTGGCGAATACTGTCCATTCTGATTTGCCTGTCCAGCGCCGCCGGTCATACCATTTCCAGAAGAGTTTTTCCCGCTTGTCTGAGCCTGCGGATTATTAGCGCCGTATGGCGCCGTCTGCCCATTATTCATCCCATTCTGCGGCGGACGCTGTGGATACTGTCCATAGTTGTTATATCCTCCACCCGGTACGTTCTGCTGATAATATGGCGGCGCGTAATATCCGTATTGCCCATAACCATACGGGTTTTGCGGCATATTATACATTTGCTGATTATACACACCGCCGGGCTGTGCTCCCTGCGTTCCGTTATAGCCGTTCTGCTGCCGGTAAGGCGGCATATTATAATTATATCCCTGTGCATTGCCGTAATATTGCTGATTGTAATTCCAGCCGTTGTTTACAGCAGAGTTTGGTATACCTCCGCCCGCGTTTATATTGCCGTTATTCTGCTCCGGCGGCATTGTGCCAGAAACCCCGTCTTTATCCGTTCTACTGCCCGGGTTTGCAGAATTATGCATAGCTGTATCTTCGCTGCCAGAAAAATTTCTTTTTGCATCTGTGCCATATGAATTATCAGTATTTGCAGATGCAGAAGCTCTATTCGCCGTGCCTTGCGCACCAGTTTCAGCACTGTCTGCCGCTATCTCTTTTATCGCTTCTTCCATTACATCGGCAGCATCTTCGTCAATTTTATTGCTTATGCTTTCTGCAATGGTGTCAAAATCCGACAGAGCCGTTTTATCCTCTATTGTCCTGCCGGCTCCCTCAATCATGTTTTCACCGTTTACTTCAGCGTTGTCCCTCTCAAAGCTTCTTTCATCCCGCATAATGTCATCCCTTTCCTTTATCCTTTCCATTATATTCTTGGACGTTTTTAGGAAGGTTAAACTTAAACTCTGTATAAACTCCCTCTATACTCTCCGCTGTTATGTGGCCGCCATGCAAGTCTATTATAGTTTTTACTATATACAGACCAAGCCCTGTGCCGTTTTTATCCATGCCCCTCGACCTGTCAGCCTTGTAAAATCTTTCAAATATATTCGGAAGCTGGCGCGCAGGTATTCCCTGCCCGCTGTTCTTTATCGATACTTCTACCTCTTTGTCATCCTCTTTAATTCCAAATTCTATATATCCCTGCGGCGGTGTAAATTTTACCGCATTATCAATCAAATTATAAACCACCTGATGTATCATATCAATATCAGCTACAACGTGCACCTGCTCTAAGCTGTCAAGTCCGCGGATTTCCAGGGATTTGTCCTCTACACGATGCTCAAACACCAATATTGTTCGGGTTATAAGCTCTGATAAATCAAAGTCTTTCGGCTTTATTTTCGTCTCTCCGGCCTCAAGCTTTGCCAAGTTCATCATAGAAGTTACCACACGCGACAGCCGCTTTATCTCCTCCGACACTATGCCAAGATAATAGTCGCGGTGCTCGTCGTCTATTGTGCCGTCGAGTATGCCGTCTATAAATCCGCCTATCGTCGTCATAGGCGTTCTCAGCTCATGCGACACGTTCGCTATAAAGCTGCGGCGCAGCTGCTCTAAAGATGACAGCGAAAGCTTCATGTTGTTAAAGGCTAAGGCAAGCTCGCCTATTTCATCGTCGCGGTCGACAACTATCATATGCGAAAAGTCACCGTTCGCTATGCGGCGCGAATCCTCCGCCATTTCCGCCAGCGGACGCGTCATCCGCTTTGAAAAGCTATAAACCGCTACAAACGTAAATATAAGCACCATTATGGACGACAGCAAAAATATCCTGAATATCTCTAATATATATGAATTGAGCTCTTTGGACTGTGCGGCTATAAACATTATTGCAGATACACTGCCGTCACTATCGGTAAGCGGCACACCCACCATATACTGCGGTGATTTGTACACTCCGTCAAGCGTGCCAAGGCCTTCATAACCGCCGTTCTGGAGTATCGTATTTATCATGTCCTGCGGTATTTCAGCCGTACCAGTAAACAAGCTTTCTTCATCGCTTACCGGCTCTTCTACCTCTCCGTCTATCTCCAGCAGTATATCTTCATTGCGCAGATATATTGTTCCGTCAACAAATGCAAACACCAGCGACGTTTTAGTTACATCTGATACCTGACGTACGGAAAACAAAAACTCATTCCTTGAGTCTTGGCTTTTAGACATATTCTTATAGCTTTCAGATATCGAAAGCGCACCGCTTTTCAGCAGTGTGTATTTTTCGCTTATCCAAAAGCTGCTTATAAAGCCCAGCAATATTATTCCTAAAAATGCAAAGCTCGTTACTATTATAATTCCTGTTACTATGAAATATTTTTTTACAATACTTCGTTTCATATCACGCCGACTTGCCTTATTAAAATTATTTTACCTCAAACTTATATCCTACGCCCCATACCGTCTTTAGGCTCCATTTATCAGATACGCCCTCAAGCTTCTCTCTAAGCCGTTTTACATGCACGTCTACTGTCCTTGAATCGCCGTAATACTCAAAGCCCCAAACCTCATCAAGAAGCTGATCGCGTGTAAACACCCTGTTCGGATTGCTCGCCAAATGATATATAAGCTCCAACTCTTTTGGCGGAGTATCTACCTGAACGCCATTTACTATAAGCTCATAATTAGTAAGATTTATTATAAGCTTATCATATTCCACCTGCTTAACCTCATTTTCCTCATTCGTTGAGGTGCGGCGCAGAACCGCTTTTATCCTCGCAAGCACTTCCTTAGTGTCAAACGGCTTTACAATATAATCGTCGGCGCCGAGTTCAAGGCCTAATACCTTGTCAAATGTCTCGCCCTTGGCCGTAAGCATTATTATCGGCACGTTCGACTTCTTGCGTATCTCTCTACATACCTGCCAGCCGTCAAGCTTAGGCATCATAATGTCCAGCAATATGAGATCCGGCTTGAACTCATCTACTAACTCAATCGCCCTCTGGCCTTCGTGTGATATTGATGTGGTATATCCGTCCTTTTCAAGATATAATCTTAACAGTTCGCATATGTTCTCGTCGTCATCTACCACAAGTATTTTCTGTGCCATTAATTCCGCCCTCCAATTTATTGTTTTCAGTTTTCCTGTTTATCATTCATATTTTAAATATCCATCGTAATTATACTACAAATTAAAGCTTTCTTTTTGTTATGTTTATGAACTAAAGTTTAATATCCTGTTATAAAATGCCTTTTCTACCATTCTTTATGATAACAGAAATCTTTACCTGTTGCAATAAATATTCGCATAATTGCGTATGTCTGCGCAATATGACAAGCCTTCATATCCAACTGCTTTAAAATTAGAAATGTGCAGATACTTTGCTCATTTAAATCTAATAAAAAAGCCTGCGGAACAGCGTTTAATATGTTCCGCAGACCTAGCCTTTTTACTAAACCTTTTATAAAGCTTTTTTACTATTCAAAATCAATCATTATGTTCTTAAGCTTTTTGCCGTCTATCTCCCTTATGGGTATATTGCCTTTAATGCTCATAGCGCTTGCATGCCCACAGGCCTCGCCCATCGCCATACATGTCGTCTGTATTCTTACCGCCGACTGTGCGGTAAAATCAAAGCCTGCGCATCTGCCGGCCACCATCAGATTGGCTATGCCGTTTACTATAAGGCTTCTAAACGGCACCTCGTAAAAGCGCTCATCCTCGCTCATTTTTATCTTTCCGCAGCTTAGCTCTTTGCCGTGTATGTCTATTGGATAATTGCTGCGCACAATGGCGTCGTCAAACTTTCGTCGTGATATTATATCTTCCGCTGTAAGATTGTAAACAGCATCCACCCTGCGGCTTTCCCTTATGCCAAGCATGGACGAAATTGCGCTGACATACGCCTCTTCAAATCCCGGAATATGCTTTATAAACGCATTCGCCAGGCGATATACCGCTTTTCGGCCGTCTACATACATTTTGCTTGCAGTCATTGGATCTAATATATCGCCGTATTCTCCAAGCTCAGGGCAGTTAAAGGCAAGCGCACCTATCTTGCCCGGCATGCTAAATGCCTGTATGTATGATATATCCTGCTTTGTCATCTCGCCGGTTTCCACCATGTCGTTAAGGAATTTCTTAAAAGCCGGGCATGTGCCATGATCTATATATATATTCTCACGTGTGTTGCTGTAAGACTGGCCGCCTTCTTTAAGATATTCTCCAAGCCTGTCACCATCCACGCCGGACATCTCAAAGCGTAACGATGTGCGCTGATTTACTCCATCTTCGCCGGTAAACACTGTGGCGCCGGCAAAATCGCTGAGTATCGCATCTCCAGTGCAATCTATAAAAAGCTTTGCCTTTATCTCTATAAGCCCCTTTTTGGTAGCAAGCACCACAGACTCTATACTGCCGTCGGAGGTGTTGACGTACGCGAGGGTTGAATCATACATTATATCTATGCCGGCGGTTTCAGCCATTTCCTCATAAATCAGGCTGAGATAGTTTGGGTCAAAGCGTATTCCTCCGTTTGCAGAACAATCAGGAAATTTTTCACGCAGCTTATTTACCAGCCTCTTTAATATCGGCGGAAACGGCTCATCCCCCATGCCCTTTATGTGATGAGACATAAACGGGCACACCAGTCCAGCCACCTGAGAGCCGCCAAGACAACTGCCTTTTTCCGCTACAACTGTCTTAAGCCCATTTTCACCACAGACTACCGCACATGCCGTGCCAGCAGTGCCGCCGCCTATAACAGCAACGTCATAGTTATACTCGCGTACTATTTTCGCCATAATGATTACCTCCGTATCATTTATTCGCCAAACATATCCTTAATATAATTATATATTTTGGGACTCATTACAGAGTCGCGATATGATGCATAGTAAATTATAGGATATTTGCCCGAAAATTGCTTAAACGCATTTACATATGCTAAATATCTTTCCTCTTCGTCTTTACGTGTCGACACGCTGCAGCTGCTGTCCTCAGCTATTTCCATCTCAGCGCCTATTATCGTCTTTGATATTTTCTCACCGCCAAACGGGTCGCCGTAGAAATCTACTACTTCCTGACGCTTTACACTTTCCTCTATAACATTTATATTCGCCTTTGTGTTCTTCGAGAAGAAATAAGACGGCTGAATTACTATATAGTCAAAAAAGTCGGTGCGGTTGGCTATATAGCCCATGCGTTTGCCGGTTTCCGCCCAGCGGTCGAGCCTGTAGTAAGGAATCCACAGCATTTTCTTGTTGTCGGCGTGCACCAGCTCTGATAAGCCCTTCATAAGCTTTACTATCGGGTTATTAAAGTCTGAATTATATTCATTCCGCTCATGATAAAATACAGTAAAATCATTTACTATATCCTCTGTTGAAAAATAAAAGCCTCTTATGTTATGCTCCCATACCTCTGCCGGAAGAGATTTTTTGGAAAGCTCAAATACATACTCTTTGTATGCATCATAGAACATATCCGCCATACCGTGTAGTATAACACCCGGGAAAGAAAGCCATATATGTATATCCTTATCTACCTCTACCATGCGTTTTACCAGCTCTACCTCACGCTTAACATGGTCATTGAGGTTACGGCCTTCTTTTGTGTCTATTATTCTATTGCGATAGCTTTCCTGAAACTTTTCGTGCCATCCGGGTGTGCGTGATACTTCTGTTATCTCAGGCGGCAATTTATCTACGTCCTCTAACGTTACTATCTGATGATACTTGCCATTATCATCAATGTAGTAATTGTAGAGAAGTCCGCCGTCCAATATTATAAATTCGTTTACACCGGCGTCCAGCAATTCCCTTATATCTTCTTTGCTGAACTCCGGGTATATTACCTCGCCTTTGTTGTCACGGCTGCCTGTATACATCAGCATGCCCTTAAAATTCTCGCCTTTTACCATTTTTATGCCCCCAATTATTATTGTTTCAGCCATTATATTATATAATTTTATATATTTCCAGCCCCCTTATACCATTTTCTTGATTTTTTATTTCACAAAATTCATAAGTAAATTTTGTTTATTATTTATAGTTTTTGCCCCAAGCTATACTCTTTAATAAATTTTGATAGTTTCTAATTATTAAATAAAAAAGCGCCCTAATGGGCGCTTTTTTATTTATGCTAATTGCTTCTTACCTGTTCAATCGTCACATTATCTATTATTATTGTTCCTGGTGCTTTTCTGCTTCCAAAAAGCATTGTAAATACTGTTTCATTATCTGAAACAGGCTCAAGCATTACCTCCGCGTGCCTTACCTCATCATTTGGAGACGCTTCAGGCGTAAAGTATACAGCATCTTTCTGCTTTTTAGCTTCAATATTATAGTAAGCTAAGAAGTATTCCGTCTCTTCCGTCATATCGCCTACGACTTTATAATCAAAGGATATCTTATAAGTTGTATATCCGTACAACCTGTACTGCTCAGTTAATGTGGCAAGAACCAGCGTATTTCCGTTAGCTTCTGTATCAAATTCTATCTTCAGCGAGCCATTCCCGTCAAGCGCATCTGTTCCCGTTGCCTGGCTTACAGAAGCCCCCTTGACCGTCGGACCTACCTCCCAGCCGTCGATATTTGAGTCAAAGTCAAATGTATACGGGTCATGGTTTACAATATCCGGCCACTCTACTGATGCATTTATCCTTTGAATATCTGATTCATATGTAGCTCTCCATTTTTCTATAGCCGATGCATTATCTGAACCTCCGCCTATCGCCTGCAGCAAATCTCTGCCGTAGTTTGTCAAAAGTGCATCATAGCTTTCAGCATAGAAAGCTTTTTCGGTCATCTCCTGCCGCATAAGCTTGCGTTCTTCTGTTATGTACTGGCCATATGTGGCATTGGCCTCTCTGTCCTGCTGCTCATACATGTCTTCCTGGCATATCATTTCTATAAGCGTTGCTGTAGTATACGGGTTCGGACAGCCATTTATAAAGCTCATGCCGCCGCATGATACTGCATTATATTTGTCCGTATTGTCTGCACCATACGGAAGCGGTACCATATCCCACTCAAATGAAGGCGGTGTGTCGGAATTTTGATACATCTCCCATATAGCCCAATAAGGCTCTATCATAAATAAATGCTGACCCTTTGCAAAAGTCGTCTGAGGCACGCCGCTGCCCTTGTTATCAAATGTTCCGGTCTTGTCAAACATTATATCACGATAGTAATCAAAGGCTCTAAGCTGCGCAGGATTATCAAGATTTAATATATATTTTCCATTTGTATCTGTTGTAACCATTGCCGTATGGTTCATATTGTCCCACACATTGGTGTAGTTTGTTGTTATACCAATTGTGTCATTGACGCCGTCGCCATCAACATCGCGTGTCGCAGCATAGGCCATATTGTGGAATTCCTCTACCGTCCATTTATCATTCTCGTAAAGCTCTTTTGGGTCTTCCATACCCAGTTCGGTTATCATGTCCTTATTATAGAAAACATAAAATGGGTTAACAAAGTTATATGGTACAACCAGATAATACTCGCCATTGTATTTGCCAAATTGCTCCATTATATTTATATTTACCCAATTGTTTTCTTCAAGCATTTCCATATCGACATAGTCGCCTATTGACTGGGTATATTGTCTTACGTAAAACAGCGGAAAGTCACTGTTTGCCCCCCATACCGCGTCATATGGGTTCTGAGCTGCTATTGATGCATATATCTTCTCTGTGTTTTCCTTTACGCTGAAAGTCGCAGGTATGTATTCTACTTTCTTATTAAACTTCTCCTGAAATCTTGCTACCGCACGGTTTCGCCATTCATCAACATTTTTATCAAGGCCAGGGAATAGTACACGTATTGTATCACTCTCTGTATCCATTGCTGCCTGCCTTTCAGCAGAGACTGTAAACTCTACATCTCTCGGCTCGGGAAGCTTATCACTGTTACAAGAAGACAGCGCCGCTAATGGAATGCTCATCGCTGCCGCCATTAGCAACGATAAAAGCTTCATCCCTACTTTCATCCTTAACCACCTCAAGCATTTATTGTGTATTGTAAACAAAAACATTATTCCAATACCATTTATTTATTATAATTTAGTTATAACAAGTTTTGTGTGGCTAAATTTTACTTTTAGCTTTCCATCATTTGCTCGAAACATATGATGTTACTTACATGCTTCAGCTCGTATATAAAAGCTGCATTAATCACTTTTTAGCTCTGTCTTATCTGCTCAATTTTCATATTATCTATTATTACAGTTCCCGGAGCCTTTTTGCAGCCTATAAGCATCGTAAATACTGTCTCGTTATCTGCAACCGGCTCAAACGTTATTTCCGCATGCCTTACTTCGCTGTTCGGCGATGATTCAGGCTTAAAGTAGATGGCATCTCTCTGCGTTTTACTCTGCGTGCTGTAGTAAGCAAGGAAATATTCGGTATCCTCCGCTATCTCTCCTACAACCTTATAGTCAAACGATATCTTATATGTAGTATATCCATATAGCCTGTATTCATCAGATAATGTCGCCAAATTTATCGTTTTTGCGTTCGTCTCTGGATTAAATTCTATCTTCAAAGAGCCCTTTCCGTCTAATGCTTCATCACCTGTCGTCTGACTTATTGTGCCGTCCTTCACATTTTCTCCAAGTGTAAAGCTATCAATATCATTTTCAAAATCAAAGGTATACGGCTCATGGTCAACTGGATCTGGCCAAGCTACTTCAGTATTTACTCCGTCAAGTATTGTAGTGTACTCAGCCCTCCATTCCTCAACCACAGAAGAATTGTCTTCACCGCGCATTACCGAATTAAGCAACGCAAGCCCTATTGTCGGAAGCAGACCGTCATTGCTCATATTGTAAAACGGCTTCTTTATCATTTCCTCTTTTAGCTCTTTGCGCTCTTCTGTCAAATATTCACCGTAATTGGCCTCGTTGTCTTTCTGCTCGTACATGTCCTCCTGACATATATACTCTATCAATGTAGCCGTTGTATAAGGGCTCGGACATCCATTTATAAAGCACATTCCGCCGCAAGATACACAATTATAATGCTCCGTATTATCAGCTCCATAAGGAAGCGGCACTACATCCCACTCAAATGTCGGTGGCGTATCAGTTGTCGTATACAGCTCCCATATTCCCCAGTATGGGTCAAGCATAAATAAATGCTTACCCTGTGAAAATGTTACCGTAGCAAGCGTATTCCCCAAATTATCCCATATGTCCTTTTCAAATGTAGCGTCGCGCAAATAGTCAAATGACCTCATCAGAGCAGGGTCATCAAAATTTAAAGTAAACTTACCGTTTGAATCAGTAGTTACCATTCCGGTATGATTCATGCTCTGCCACAAATTTAAATACAATGATGTTATGCCATATACATCCAGCACTCCGTCACCGTCAAGGTCACGCTGTACTTTATATGCCATTTCATGCATTTTTTCTACTGTCCACTCGTTCTTTTCATACAGCTCTTTCGGATCTTCAAGGTCATACTCCTCTATTAAATCCTTATTATAAAATGTTAAAAATGGATTTACAAAATTATATGGTACTACCATATAATATTCGCCGTTAAATTTGCAAAACTCATCCATTATCGTCATATTCACCCAGACATTTTCCTGCAGCATTTCCATATCAACATAGTCTCCTATTGGCTGGGTATACTGCTTTACATAATAGAGAGGATAGTCACTGTTAGCTGTCCATACCGCGTCATACGGGTTTTGAGCGGCTATTGATGCATATATTTTTTCTGTGTTATCCGCCATACTAAACCCGGCTGGAATATATTCTACCTTTTTACCCGTGTCCTGCTCAAACCTTGCAACTGCCTTATTACGCCATTCGTCCGCACTCCTATCAAGCCCCGGGAAAAGTACCCTTATTGTGTTGCTCTCTTTGTCCATTTCAGCCTGGCGTTCCGCTGATATCTCAAAGTCTACGTCTCTCGGCTCCGGTCCGCTTTTGCCGCCGCATCCCGCAAGAGAAACCATAGATAAACACATTGCTGCCGACAATAATGCCGACAGCAATTTTATCCTTATCTTCATATTATACCCCTCCAGACTACATTTGTGAATTATCCATATATTTTTTATTACAATAATCACAAATATATTATAAATAATCCAAAGGAGATTGTATGTGTCAAAATTTTACCTTTATAAGGCCTCTTTTATCCTACAAGTCCAGTCTTTTCTATACTCTCCGTCAACTGACGCTGAAGTATTATATAAAGTATTACCATAGGCGCTATTGTTATAAGACATGCAGCCGAAACAACATTTTCCATCATAATACGTATTTCTGCCTGGGATATGCCGTAATATGATGTAAAGAATGACTGCTGGCTTGTAAACAGCGTCGTTATCTGGTCAAGCTTTACCGAAAGCGTTTCCTGGCCCGTTACAGGTATAAACATTTTTGAGTAGTAATAGTCGTTCCAATACCACACTGTTGAGAAAGTGGCTATTGTTACTATGCCAGGTATTACGTTTGGTATCATTATCCTTAAAAATGTACCAAAATGTCCGCAGCCGTCTATTCTCGCTGCTTCCTCCAGCTCTTTCGGTATCTGCTTGAAGAACTGTCTAAGCATAAATATGTACAGCGCTGAACGTATACCGTTTCCTAAAAGAGCCATTATCCAGAACAGATAATACTTGCTGAGAAGTCCCATCTGACTAAGCAATGCATACAGTGGAACAGTCAATGTGCTTATCGGCACTATTATCTGGAATATAAGCAAACCAAACAGCACTTTACTTCCGGGGAATCTGTACCGTGCAAATCCATATGCCGTCAGCATACATGTCAGCACCTGGCATATTACGCTCGGTATGGTCATATACAACGACCTGGGAACTGTGCCGCCAAGGTCAAGCGATGTAATCGCCATCTGTATCGGCCTGATGCTGAATTCTGCCGGTATCCATATTACTGCCTGATTCCTTACATCGTTAATCGACATAAAGGACTGCGATATCATAAATAATATCGGATAAAGCATTACAAAGCCCATACCGACTAAAAACAGCGTACGGAATAATATCTTAACCACTCTTGTGGATTTATGCGCTATTTTCAGCTTGTTGTCTTTTGTCCACGCTATGGTGTTAATTGCTTTCTCTCTAATCGATGACATATTTGGTAGCTCCAATCCGCCGCCTATGTCGCGGCCATTGTTTTATATTGGATCCTTTTAAGATCTTCTCTTTATCTATCATTCTCATAGAATACAAACCTGTTGATTATGAAGTATATTATACCTATTATAAGCAGCACGCATATGAAGTACATTAGTCCCAGAGCGGTGCTGTAAGCATAATAACCCTGTGCCATAAATTCTTCTGTCTTCTGTATTACTGGGTTCGCCAGATCTGTAAAAGAATCTATAATCGTATAAATTATCGCAACCAACAATGTCGGCGATACCATTGGGAATGTTATCTTCCAGAATTTTTCCCAGCCTGTTGCACCCTCTATATCCGCTGCCTCATACGAGCTGGACGATATGGAGTTTACCGCGGATAGCAACAGCAATATCTGTACACCGGATTTCCATGTTATATCAAATATCCTTGACAGTAAGTCCTGTATAAAATCCATTATCTGTGTTGGTAAGCCTAGCTTTTCAAATATTTCTGCAAAGTCAGGCGCCTCAAACATATACGACGATTGCGATGCTGTAGCAAGCTCTAATGTGCTGTCCGAACTACCCATTACTTGCTCTTTAAGTACCGTAAGCACTATACCGGACGACAATATAACCGGGAAAAAGAATATTGCCCTTGCAAGTGTGCGGCCAAAGAATTTTTCTCTTAATATTACCGCTGTAAACAGTGAAAAAGGTACTATAACGGCCACATTAAGCAGCATCTCACTTATAGATTGACCAAAATCCTGGAAAAAGTCCGGGTCATCAAACAACAAATATTTATAGTTTGACATCCCACTAAATGTAAGATCAAGTGCACCGTTCGATATTTTTATATCATTTACCGAGTAAATAAACGCCTGTATCAACGGTATGATAAAAAATATTATCGAGCCTATCAGCCAAAGCGATATAAATGCATAACCCCAAACAGCACGTCTTCTTTCCAGCCGCGAGTGTTTTACTTTTATTAACTTCTTCTTTTCAGCCTTAGCACTGCTCATCGGCTAATCCCCCAATACTATATAATTGCTTGCGCCTACACTTATATTTCCGCTTCTATAATCGCTTTGTGAATAGTTTACCACTACGCTTATTCCGTTGTCATATGTGGTTTGTACTACGTCGTCTGTTAAATATTCATGCCCGATTATCTTTGCATCAGATACCTTGCTGTTTACTTCTGATACCTTGTTATATGTCTCTATTATCGTATCTTTCCAGTCGTTATAATTGATGTAATTATAATACTGAAATTCCGTAAACTGAAGCTGGTCAAAGTTCTGCGCACCAAGCGTATATTTTAAATCGCTGCCTGTCTCTATCGCCTTTAACATGTAATAGTCTTGGTCATAAAAAGCATTCAACGATTCTGTAGAATAATTTATCAGCCCATGCATTGCTATCTGATAGAATGGAACATCCTGAGTTTCTATAATATACTGGCTTGAGTGAAGCGGCACGTCAGTTATGTCAGATGCATACAGAAATACATATGCATTAGGATTACTGAACAACATTTTGCCGCTTTGTGACAATATCTGTAACGCTTCATTGTAATACTGCTCAGACTGACTGCGGCCTATTTTGCTCTTACCAAACGATGAATATAACTTCTGTCCCAGTGTATATGCAGAAAGTCCTGTAATTTCATAATCCGATGATTTGTCATATACCTTTTGCGCAAGTTCTGTCATCTTGTCTGACCTGAGCAGATAAATTGGGTCATATGTCTTTATTGGGTCATATGTGCTCTGTGAAAACGGATACATTGTTATTGGTGCATTGCCAAGCGATTGTATCACGTCTCGCTTTGCCTTATATGACCACGTATTATTTCTTATATCTGTCAAGTTTACATCAGGGAATATCTCCACTCCAATAGAATTCAATGAAGAAAGCATATTCCTAAAGCCGCTCTTGCCGCCAAGTGAACTCTCCGGCTTAAATTTATACGGTATTGTATAATCCGTCGTGCCGTCTGTCCAATTTGTAAGTATTACCGCCAAATCTGTTATTCCTGCACTGTTAAGCTCACTGGATATATTCGCTACATCCTCAAAACTTGTTATTGCAACATCTGTGTTTATTGGGAAGCCAAGGATATTCTTTATCCTTTTGATTCCACCTAAGAATTCAATATAAAGCTTGGATTCATTTGCCTCTGTCTGCGGTGTCACGCCCAGCTCATCTATTAAATACTGCTGATAACGATTCGCCATTCCCACATAGTCAGATGCATCATCTTCTAAGAAATAATACTTTACTTCAAATTTTGACGGCGTCAGCGGATCTTCATCTATAACCCTTGATGTGTTCTGATTCCATGAAGCTTCATTTATATATACAGTGTCATATGTTCTGTGAATATATGTAAAGTATGCGTTGTTAACTCTGTTAGATTCGCCAACTATGTTGCAGTTTACATTCGCCGAAGCAGGACTTTCATCAATTATCGCAACCATACCGGCGCCATTCCTGTTTATTCCAAACACCGGCAACCTTGCATCCTGTGTAACGCTCGACTGTGATTTTATCTCCTGTCCAAAATCTCTTCCGTATATTCTCTGGCTATATGTATATGCACTTGCTCCCGTCTGATTAAATTCTATTATCGCGCCTGAGCCATCAGGTACAACCGCATAGCCCTCCTCTGCAGGACCTACAGCTCCGAAATATGGCATCAAAGATATCTGAGCAATTCTATTCTCACTGTCTTCCTGCTCTGTTATCTCTTCTACAAGAATCGATGCCGATAAGCTGTCATCTTCAAGCTTTACCTCTACTGGTATAACAAACTGCTCTGTTGTTGTAAATGTTATCTTTAATCCGTTTTCTATTTCATCTACTTTAAAGCTGCCGTTGTTCACAGATTGTGCTCGTATATTCCTGGTAACTGTATTATCAGATGAATCATAGTAGGAATATGTTATGAGTGAGCCAAGATTGTTTCTTGTACCACTTCCGCCATCTAATGTGTGCGAATAGTCCGGAGAGCTTGCCCATTCGTTGCCCGTCGCTTTGTCTACTACTTTTATATAGCACAGCTCAGAATCAAAATATAACTCTAAATTGCTGTTCGATGCAACAAGCTCATAATTTATATCTTCCGGCGCCTCTTCCTCTGTATCATCTGTTTGACCTGAACTTCCACTGTCAGAGCTGCTGTTCGTCGTCGATGATGTGCCGCTTGTGCTGCTCGACGACGCACTGCTTGTAGAGCTGCTTCCTGCACTGCTGGTATCAGGATCTGCAAACGCTACCACCAGATTTAAATTCAGGCATAAAACAACTGCAAATATTAATATTTTGAATATTAACTTTCTTTTATTCATTATGCAGTCTCCTATCTTTATTATTTACCTTAATGAAAGCTCAGTGTATATCTGTGATATAAATCCTATCAGACGAGCCATCATGCTGTATACTATGCCTATTATAAGTATTACAAAGAACATTCCTATTATCGTAAGTAAAATCAGCAACAATGTTTTTATCATCGAGAATTGATGCGCTTCTCTTGTTCCAAGAAGTATTCCAAGTCCAGTCCATGCATATGCTATTATGTTGAACATGGTAAAGAAAGCCGTTTCATCAAGTGTAAGAACATTGCTCAGCAACGTTATCGGTATCATGATAATTATGTACGGCAACAGTGCATATGCTGTAAAAACCCAGATTTCTATAAATGTGCCTACGCCATCCATTAAAACAGAGACAGCCCACTGTGCTACTACAAAGAATACAAATATTCCCACTGATGAAAGGAATGTAAATACTATGTTAAAGCTTTCCAAATCATTATTATTGAAAAGATATCCCGTTGCCTGCCTTACTATTATGCTTACTAAGAAGAACAATACCAGTATAATATTTGCTACCAACAATGAGCCTTTTTTCTCAAATTTTAAATCTGTATATCCATTTATAGGATGCGCCATCAAATGGAAAGGATATTTCCATTTGCTTACTTTTTTGTCGTATTCGCTCTTTCTGTACTTTCTGAGTATTCTTGGTACAATAAAGTATGCTAAAAGCGCTAACACTATAACAACCATTATTATCGGGAATATAGTTGATAAGGCATCGCTTCTGACGCTCTCAAGCGCTACAGAATAGTCGGTTTTGTTATCGCCAAGCTTGAGATAGTACATGGCTTCTTCGTAATTGCCCTCATCAAGCAGCGCCTTACCGTATCCAGAGTTAGCTAACGGATTCATTGAATCGTTTTTCAGCACTTCCTGCCATATACCTTTTGCCTCAGAATACATACCCTGGTTTACAAGGTTTATTCCTTCATGGAAAAGTGCACCAAAGTCCGTCCTTTTAAATATTGTTATATTATTGCGGTTTCCGTCAAGCACAATTATATTATCATTTATTGATTCTATTGCTACAGGATTTGCAAAATTGCCCTGCTGTGTTGAGTTCTCACCGCCAAACACAAACATCAAATTCGACTGCTCGTCGTACTGATATATCTTTTTCTGATATGAGTCTAATACAGTTATAAATCCGAGGTCGTCATAAACAACATCAGTTAGCCTTGAAACAACCCAGTTCTTTACATTATCCCATTCCTGCTCACGCAGTCCAAATATGGCTGCACTATCGCTCGTGCCGTTCTCCAATATATTATTGCCTTTCGGATTGAGCTTTTTTACCTGCTCTGTATCAGGCAATGTTCCTGTGTCATATTTAACTGCATAAACAAAATTTTCATTGTCTATATCTATTGAAAGATAGTTAACAGGTACCGTCCTGCCC
>JAUUSE010000022.1:0-27280 GCA_030842085.1 Bacillota bacterium
CCCAAAGCTTTTTACTTTTATATAAGCTATTGTTGCCATAATTTTCTATACTTATTTAACAACAAAAAAATCAACCGAACATCAACTAAAAATCAATTTCCGTTGATATTCGGTTAATTATTTATTAACATATTCAGTTTTGATTATTCTCGTCATAAATTGGCAAATAAACCGTAAATTTACTTCCCAAACCTTTGCCGCTTTTTAGCTCAATGTTTCCGTTACAGATATCAATTATTCTCTTTACCAGCGCAAGGCCAAGACCGTTGCCTTCATCCTTATGTGAACTGTCAGATTGATAAAATCTGTCAAATATATGCTTTGCGTCTTCCTCTGATATTCCCGCTCCGTCATCCTCAATCTCAAATCGTATAGTATTGTCAAACCTTTTTAGCCTGATTTTTACCAGTCCGCCTTTGGGGCCGAATTTTACCGCGTTGTCTATGAGATTAGTCCACACATGCAGCAAAAGGCTCTCATGTCCAAAATAGACTATTTTTTCCATGTCGACGTCAAATTCCGTCTCTTTTTCCGTCCATTTCTGCTCAAGCATCAGAAGTGCTTTGCGCACTTGCTCGTCCAGCCTGTATGATACTCTCTGATTTTGTATCGTCTGATTGTCAAGTTTTGACAGCAACAATATGTTGCCAACAAGCTCCGACAGTCGGTGCGTATTAAATAGTATTTTATTTAAATATTCATTTGCCTCTTCGTCCGAAAGATTACTGTCCTGAAGCAGCATGGCGTAACCTTCAATTGCTGCTATAGGTGTTTTAATTTCGTGTGAAACGTTTGATATAAAATCGCTTTGCAGTACCTCGGTAGACCTCAGCTCTCGCGCCATAATGTTGAAATTGTTATAAATTCTGCGAATTTCACCTATTTTACTTTTTGTTTCAATATGAACATCAAATTTTCCATCAGCTATAAGTTCCATAGACTTGCTCAGTTTGGCAATGGGAGCTAAAAGTCGCCGATTTAAGTGTGTCGTGATAATTAAACTTACGGTAACGCTAATAATAGCTGCCACTATAAAACCCGGCAGTATAATTCCGAAAAGCTTGTCAAACAGAAAAATAATCAGCCCCGTGGTTATTATACTAATCGCTAAAACTAAAAGCACTAAAAATATAAAGTAAAGCTGTATGCCAAGCTTTCTCCGACCCTTTATGCTGCCAATTTTTCTACTCATGCTTTTTCACCACCTTATATCCAACTCCACGCATGGTTATTATCTGAAAGTCGGGATTGTCCCTAAAGTGTTCTCTAAGCCTTCCAATGTGTACATCCACAGTGTGTGGGTCGGTTTCCGTATCGTAGCCCCAAATGTCATCCATTATCTGCTGACGCGTAAATATTCGGCCTGGATATGACGCCATTTTGTAAAGCAACATAAACTCCTTTTGCGGCAGTACAATGCTTTTGCTACCTGTGGTCACAGTCATAGAATCATACTCAAGCACGGTAGAGCCTATGACCTGTCTGCGGTCATTTATCATTTTAGCACGGCGAAGCAATGCCCCTACTCTTAAAACCATCTCATTTATATTTACCGGCTTTACCATATAGTCGTCGGTTCCGGACAAAAAGCCCATTCTCATGTCGTCAAAGGCATCTTTCGCCGTTATCATAAGCACTGGTATGGTTATTCCAGCGTCGCGCATGGAGCGTACAAGCTTATATCCGTCCATAACCGGCATCATTATGTCGGATATTATAATGTCAAAATATTCATTATCAAGCGCATACAGTGCTTCCTGCCCATTAGCGACGCCCTTTACCATATATCCGCTTTTTGTAAGCACGCGCTTAAATAGAGTAAGAAGCTCTGTGTCGTCCTCGGCAATAAGTATTTTAAACATTAGTTTATGACCTCCCCGCCTTATGCTATTTCACAGATTTACATTAAATTACTTACATTTTAACATAAAAAAATAATCCGGCCAATAGTTTTGGCGTAAAAGTATATGCATTAATAAGTCTATAAAATATGGCTTATATTTTGCATATTAAATTTACGCTAAAATTTAAACTAGGCCAGATTATACATTTAATTATTTTATTAATTATATAAATACTTATTAATCGAATTTCATATTGGCAAATATCTTTTCCATTCGCTCGTTCGGAAAACGCTCGTCTATAAATTTTTCAAACACATTGTCAGCTGGATTTCCTCCGACGCGCTGCGACCATCTGTATGTAGTTACTATTGTGACGGCTACGTTGAATATCATAAATATGCATAATATCCATGTCACAATTTTGCCTATTTTATTGGGAATCTGCAAGATAATGTTAGCCATGCTCGGATAAATAATTTTCATCCACAAAACGCCTAATATTCCCCAGAAAACCGAATATAAAAGACATATCCTGCCGTTTAGATTAAACGGTATTTGACTATAATCCCACGAGCGCGAGCCTAAAAACGTCTCCTGCCCCCACGACACAACATACTCCAGCACGCTGCCGACAATCATTCCGCCGAAAAATGATATTGTCGAGTTGCGGTTGCGATATTTATAAAGCGCAAGAGTAAGCGCTACTGCGCCGGCACCGTAAAGCAGGTTAAAAGGCCCATATACAAGACCTGAACGGCTTTCTACATATCCGTTTCTTATAAGACACCATAAAAGCTCTACTATAACGCCTGCAAAGCTGCCTATAAAGCAGATAAGAAATAGCTTGTAGAAATTTATTCCCTGTGCAAAATGTTTTGCTTTTTCTTCTTTATAATCAATCTCAATATTCGCCGGCGGAGCTATTACCAGTCTTCGTCCCTTTTTCACATCGTTAAAGCTGGTGCTTAGCTCATCCGCCATTATGGATACTCTTTTTCGCGCCCTGCTTAAATTAGATGCCGTGTTTTTTAGCGATTTTATTTCTCTTTCTATGTTGTCATATAATTCGCCGGTCTCTTCATTTTTCTCCGTTTTGTCTATAAGCTCAGCATAATAATCGTTGAGCAGAATTCGCGTATCTTTTTCAAAGTCAATAATTTCTTCGCTAAGATGCTCAAGCTTGTTTTTAGGAGCAGCAGTATCGACGCTTTTGATATCTTCAATATCAGTGTTCTCAATATCCGGCTCTTCAGTTACCAAGCTGCTTACGTCAAATTCTTTTTCTTCGCTTTCAGGAATTTTATATGTAATATCGTCTCTTGTTCTCTCTGCCTTCATTACACCACTCCTCTGCCATTATTATATTACGAAATTCAATTAATTACAACACAAACCGCAGCAATATGCAGATATTACCTTTATTTCGTCAAAACGTAAATAGATTTTAACCTTGTACCTTGTACCAACTTTCTCCATTAAAAAAAGTTATGCTATGCATGCAGCATATATTACAATAAATACCTTTTGTTTTTATACAAGTTTCCCTTAATTTTTTCTAAAGAGAAACAGATGCATATTTTATTTGCCTGCTTCTCTTTGATAAACATAAAAATTTTAGGACCAATATGATGAAAAGACTTAAAAAAGCACACATTATATACAGATACCAGTAATTAAGAAAACCGATACATATAAAAAATCGCTTTTTAAATAAGCAAAACCTTTTTTTAACAGCAACTATCTTTGTGTGCAAAAAACAGCCGCATATTTCAATGCGGCTGTTTATCGTTATAAATTTAAGTTGTCAAAAATTTACTCAGCTGATATGACTACTTTTACAGTGTCACCGTCTATATCAAACTCTTTTTCAAAAGAGCCGGCCGGCACATTGCCGAGCGACGACAGTGTCTCAGACATAAGACTATCCTTATACTGCGACACAACCTCGTTTATAAAGCCGCTGCCGGATGTTATCGACAATCTTACCCTGTCGGAAACGTTAAAGCCCGCCTCCTTGCGTATTACCTGGCACTGACGCAGGATTTCCCTGTAAACTCCCTCTCTCTTAAGCTCGTCAGTTATAGTGGTGTCCAATGCTACCGAGATGGTATCGTCAATTTCCGCTATATGCGCCTTAGATTTTGCGTTAACTGTAAATAAGTCTGCCTTAAGTTCCGCATCATAGCCCGGTATTGTTATGCTCTCGCCATTTTTTACAGCCGCGGCAAGCTTAGACATCTCATCATCGGCAACATCAGAAAGTAAATTTTTCACCTTGTTGACGTCACCTTTCAGCGCTGCACCTGCCTGCTTGAAGTTAAGAGTGAGATAATAATCTCTTAAGCTGTCAAAATTATCGAGCTTTTCAATTTTCTTTATATTAAGCTCATCTTTAATAGTATCAATATAATCACCATAAGCACTCTCATCTACGCCGGCAAGATACATAACAGAGAGCGGCTGCTTTACCTTTATCTGCTTTTCATTGCGAAGCTTAAGCGCCAACGCTATAATTTTCCTTACGGTATCAGCTTTTGCCATGCAGTCCTCATCTATGCTGCCGGCCGTCGGGAATGATGAAAGATGCACCGACTCCTCAACATTTTTATCATATTTTGAAATGCAGTTGAGCCATATAAACTCGCACATAAACGGAGTAATAGGCGCCATTACCTGCGTCATTATCTTAAGAGCCGAGAAAAGCGACTTGTAAGCCGAAAGCTTGTCAGTGTCCATCTCCGACTTCCAGAAACGACGGCGGTTTATGCGTATATACCAGTTGGATACGTCGTCTACACACTGCTCAAACTCGCGTATAACATCCGGAGTGTCATACTCCTCATAAGCTTTATGAGTTATCTCGACAAAGCGGTTTATGCGGCTTTCCAGCCATTTATCCGTTATGTCCGTCTTTTCATACTCTTTTGACAAATCCGGATTATCTATCATCGCATATGTCATAAAGAAGACATATATGTTGAACAGTCCAAGCAGCTTGCGGCGCGCCTCTTCACAGAGATTAAATCCAAAGCGAACGTCGCTTGTAGGAGACGCAGAATCATACAAATAGCGTATGGCGTCGGCGCCCACCTTTTCGGCAGCTTCGTCGAACTTTATCATATACCCCGTTTTTGAGAATTTTGTGCCGTCCTCTTTAACAACGCTGCTGTAAGCCAGCACCCTCTCATACGGCGCACGGCCGGTGAGCGTTACACTCATCAGCAACAGCGAGTAAAACCACAGTCTTACCTGCTCGCGCATCTCGGTTACCCACTCTGCCGGGAAGTATTTCTGCCAATATTCCTTATCCTTAAAATACTTAAGTGTAGAGAAAGGCACTATACCGGCGTCCAGCCACACGTCGCCGACCTCAGATATCCTAGAAACCTCTGCGCCGCAGTGCGGGCATTTAATCTTTACACTGTCTATCCACGGACGGTGCAGTTCAGGAAGTTCATCTACTCCCTCACCGCCAAGCTCTTTAAGCTCTTCTTTAGAGCCGACTACCGTAATATGGCCGCATTCACTGCAGGTGTAAAACGGCAGCGGCAAGCCGTAAAAGCGCCTGCGGGATATGTTCCAGTCGCCCATGTTGTTGAGCCAGTCCTCCATGCGCTTGCCTATATATTCCGGCTCCCACTTAACTTTTGCCGCTTCCGCCAGCAGCTGCGGACGCACTTCATCCGTCTTTATATACCACTCGCTTGCCAGTCTGAAAAGCACTTCTGTCTTACAGCGCCAGCACACAGGATAGCTGTGGGTAAACTCCATAGTCTTAAACAGCTTGCCCTGCTCATCGAGCTTTTCAAATACCTCGTTTGCGACCTCGCTCGCTTTTTTGCCGGACATAAAATCAAAGCCGTCCATAAATATGCCGCTCTCGTCTATAGGGCATATCTTGGCAAGGCCGAGACGCTCACCCAAATCAAAGTCTTCAGCACCGCAGCCGGGGGCTATATGCACAACGCCGCTGCCGTCGTCAGCCGTGACATCCTCCCATGGCACTACCTTATGAACTATATCTTTCTGTGCGTCGAGATATGGGAAAAATGTTTCATACTCAAGTCCGACAAGCTCGCTGCCCTTGAATGAGGTAAGCACTTCCCTGTCAACATCTATAAATCTCAGGGCATGCTTCGCAAGCACCAGCTTGCGGTCGGAGCCGGCGTATTTTATCATGACATAGTCGAGGTCTGGATTAACAGCCAGTGCAACGTTTGAAGAAAGCGTCCACGGCGTCGTCGTCCAGACGAGTATGTCAAAGTCTTTATCCTTTACAAACGCCTTTACAAACACTGATGTGTGCGTTACTTCCTTATGCGAGCCGGACATTTCATGCTCGGACAAAGACGTGCCGCAGCGCGGGCACCACGGCATAGGACGCTGCTTAGTAGTAATCCAGCCGCGCTCGTTGCAGACTTTTAAAAAGTGCCATATACCCTCAATATTTTCGTCTGTATGCGTGTAATAGGAGTTGTCCCAGTCCATCCACTGGCCGAGCCTTTTCGACTGGTCGCGTATAATGCCGGAATATTTCTTAATGCGCTCTACGCACTTTCTGGTGAAGTTGGCCATTCCATAATTTTCAATATCCTTTTTGTCTTTAAAGCCAAGTTCCTTTTCCACCTCGACTTCTACCCACAGTCCCTGGGTGTCAAAGCCGTTGCGGTAATGGCAGGTATGCCCCGTCATAGCCTTATAGCGCAGAAAAGTGTCCTTTATTCCCCTGCCCCATGCGTGGTGAACGCCCATCGGATTATTGGCAGTTATAGGGCCGTCAATAAAGCGGAAAGGCTTGCCATCCTTATTTTTCTCCATCAATTTTTGGAATATTTCGTTCTTTTCCCACCAGTCAAGTATATCCTTCTCCACTGCATCTATTGAAAAGCTGAGGATATTTTTATCAGGCATTTTAAAACCTCCAGATTTTTATAAATTAATGCGCGCAAAACCCCGTGTGCAACAAGGTTTTGCCGTAAAATCGGCCTATAGAATCATGCACCGAAAACTCTTTAAATATTAACACGTTTAAAGGCGCTGTGTCAATAGCTAAGGGGGGATATCTTCCCTGTTTATAAGACTTAACTTCTATAATGTAGATATATTTGTAAAAAATCTGCTTTTTTATTTTTATATATTATATTTCGACATATTAAGATTAATTAAAATGATAAAATTATCATAATAATCTCACTATTTTAGGGGAAGATTTAATGAATGATGAAATTAACAATACAGAACAGCAAACAAATGATGAGCTTTTAAATACCATTAATAAAGATGAATTTGAACTTCGTGAAAGACGCCTTAAGCTTATTTATAAAATTTTATATTTGTTTGCAGCAGTTTTTTTAATAATCTTTTTAAAAGCTACTAAAATCTTAGATGAAAATTTTTCTGAAGCAAAGAATGCCATTCCATTATACAGTTTTTTCCTATCATTTTTAAGTATAAGTTTAATGTATATTATATATTATATTTTCTCCGAACTGAAATGTATGAAAATAAATGAAAGTATAAAGGCAGAAGATAAACAGCAAGCGGATAAGGATTTTGAAAATATAGGAATTGTGCTTTCAATATCGCTTCTTTTTTCAATAATATTATTTTCTTCAGAAACATGTAAAACTATATTTAAAGTGAATTTTATTTTAATGCTTTTAGTTGAACTTTCTATTATTATAATTGCTATTGCCTATTTCCTCTTTAAGTTTAAAAAGGGGAAAAATGAAAAGGCGAAGAAAAAGTATAGTCTTTCTATAATAGTTATTATATCAACAATACTCGCTTATTTAATATTCACGCTTGCGTTTACAGCCACACCAACAGTATAATATTTAAATAATAAAAATTATCGGAGGTATATATAATATGGGTGAGCTTACAAAACTTCCAAACATAGGCAAAGAAATTGAACGCCAGCTTAATGATGTTGGAATATATACAGAAAAGGAGCTAAAGTCTATAGGCGCTGAGGCTGCTTGGCTTAAGATAAAGCAAATGGATGAATCTGCCTGCATGCATAGACTGCTGTGTTTAGAGGGCGCTATAGAAAGAATTAAAAAAACATTTATTCCCGATGAGAGAAAAGCTGAGCTTAAAGATTTTTATAATGAACATAAAAGCATTAATAAAGCTTAATCTTTAAAATTATATTAGCCACATCAATTAACGCCTGTTTTGATTTACAATCTCAAAAAGGCATGATATATCTATTTATATAAAATTGTATTTCTCATTAAAAGAAAAGGTACGACAATAGCCGTACCTTTTCTTTTTGTAGATTATTATATTTAAGAGATATAAGAATTATTTAGTTATTATTCGCCGTAATATGCTTTCTTGTATATTTCCTTGATTTCTGAAACCAGCGGATATCTTGGGTTTGCATTTGTGCACTGGTCTTCATGCGCATTCTCTGACAGCTCGTCGAGCTTTGAAAGGAAGACGGCTTCGTCTATGCCGCAGTCCTTTATCGTCATAGGCATGTTCATCTCTTTCATCATGCCGCGTATAGCCTCAATAAGATTCTTTACGCTTTCTTCTGTCGTCTTGCCGGGTACGCCAAGGAAACGTGCAATCTTTGCGTATTTCTCATCGGCAATAAACTTTTCATATTTCGGGAATATTGTGAACTTACTCGGCTTTGACGCGTTATAAGCTATAACATACGGAAGCAGTATCGCGTTTGCCCTACCGTGAGCTATGTGGAACTCGCCGCCCAATTTATGAGCCATTGAGTGGTTAAGGCCCAAGAATGCATTTGTAAATGCCATACCAGCTATGCAGGATGCATTGTGCATCTTCTCACGTGCTACCTTATCTCCGTCGCTGTAGGAACGTATGAGATAATTGTGAACAAGGTCTATCGCCTGAAGTGCAAGACCATCAGTATAATCGCTCGCCATTACCGATACATAAGCTTCAATAGCATGTGTCAAAACGTCCATTCCGGTATCGGCAACTATTGACTTAGGCAGCGTCATTACAAACTGCGGGTCGATAATCGCAACATCCGGTGTAAGAGCATAGTCGGCCAGCGGATATTTGATATTGCCGTTCTTGCGGTCGGTTATAACTGAGAAAGATGTTACTTCCGAACCAGTGCCAGACGTTGTAGGAATTGCAACCATCTTCGCCTTTGCGCCAAGCTTCGGGAAAGAGAAAGCGCGCTTGCGTATATCCATAAACTTGAGTCTGAGTCCGTCAAATGAAGTGTCGGGATGCTCGTAGAACAGCCACATACCCTTTGCAGCATCTATAGCAGAACCACCGCCAAGCGCTATTATAACGTCCGGCTGGAAGCTGTTCATCGCCTCTACGCCGCGCATGATTGTCTCTACGTCCGGGTCTGGCTCAACATCCGAATAAATCTCTGCGTGGCAGTACTGCTCGCGCTTGCGCAGATAATACAGCACCTTTTCTACATAACCAAGCTTTACCATTGTCGGGTCGGTTACTATAAAGGCTCTGGAAATGTCCTTCATCTTCTGCAGATACTGTACGGAATCCTCCTCAAAGTATATTTTTGGCGGAACCTTAAACCACTGCATATTTACCCTCCTCTTGGCAAGACGCTTTTTATTAATCAGGTTTACCGACGAAACGTTTGATGTTGTTGAATTGCGTCCATAAGAGCCGCAGCCCAGAGTCAGCGACGGTGTGTTCGTGTTGTATATATCGCCTATAGCGCCCTGTGATGACGGAGAATTTGCTATTATACGGCCGGCGCGCATTCTTTCGCCGTACTCGCGGATTATTTCTTCATTGTTACTGTGTATAACGGCTGAGTGGCCAAGACCGCCGAGCTGAAGCATCTTTTCAGCCTTGTCAAAGCCCTCTTCCGGACCGTCAACCACATAGTATGCCAAAATTGGGGAAAGCTTTTCTCTTGAAAGCGGATACTCAGGTCCTACATCCTTAAGACGAGCTATGAGTATCTTGGTATCGTCAGGAACCTGGATGCCTGCATTAGCAGCTATCCAGCTCGGCTTTTTACCAACTATCGCCGGGTTGACAGCGCCCTTTTCAGAGTTTATCGCATAATCTGAAAGCTGCTTTATCTCTTTTTCATTTAAGAAGTAGCAGCCGTTCTCTTTCATGAACTTCTCAAAGGGCTTCTGTATTTCCTTGTCGACTATTACCGCCTGCTCTGATGCGCATATCATACCGTTGTCAAACGTCTTGGACATAATAAGGTCTGTGCAGGCGCGCTCAACATCAACAGATTTTTCAATATAGCACGGAACGTTTCCGGCGCCGACGCCAAGTGCCGGCTTGCCGGCGCTGTATGCCGCCTTAACCATTCCCGGGCCGCCGGTTGCAAGTATCATTGATACGCCCTCATGGTTCATAAGCGCATTTGTCGCCTCAATTGACGGATACTCTATCCACTGAATGCAGTGCTCAGGCGCACCGTGCTTAATGGCTGCATCTCTCAGAATTTTTGCAGCTTCAACCGAGCACTTCTGTGCCGACGGATGGAAACCAAATATTATCGGATTTCGGGTCTTTGCGCATATAAGAGATTTAAACATGGTTGTAGACGTCGGGTTTGTAACAGGTGTAACGCCGCAGACAACGCCTACCGGCTCGGCTACCTCTACATAGCCCTCCATATCGTTCTCGTTTACTACGCCTACTGTCTTTTCATACTTAATTGAGTGCCAAATATACTCAGTTGCGAATATATTCTTTATAATTTTATCCTCATAAACACCTCTGTCGGTTTCGTCAATAGCAAGGTGTGCAAGATAGCAGTGATTATCAAGTCCGGCAAGCGCCATGGCGTGAACAATCTCATCTACCTGCTCCTGCGACATAGACATGTATTCCTCCAACGCTTTTTGAGCATTGGCAACAAGACCGTCTATCATTGCTTTGACGTCAACCTGTACAGCTTCTTTGTTTTCTTTTGCTGGCATCGGCATTTCCTCCAATTCGTTAATTACTTAACAATATTATATACGATATTATATATTTCGTCAACATTAATTGTTATAAAATTAACATTAACATTATCCTACCATTATAGTTAATATTACCATACTGCAGCCGATTTATTTTATAAAAGTAAAATTCCATTTACATGCATAAAAAAATTATATAACGGAAAAATATTCATAAATATTTATAAGGGAGGCAGATTTAATGCCTAATTTAACCTCTAAAGAGCTTTCTGCCATAGAAGACCAGCTTAACATGGAGCAGCTTTTAGTCAAAAAGTTTCAGACGGTGGCACAGCTTACGAGTGATCCGCAAATAAGAACAAAATGCGAAAATATTGCTAAAAAGCATCAGGAGCATATCGGTAAACTGATATCGCATCTCAACTAAGGAGGAGAGCATATGAACAACACGCCAATGCAGGATAAGGAGCTTTTAGACGATGTATTATCGTCTGAAAAAATGATTACCGGCTCTTATAATACATTTGCGAATGAATGCGCCACTCCTGGAGTACGGGATACAATGCTTTGCATTCTTAAAGAGGAGCAGGATATTCAGTCGGATATTTTTAATGAAATGACAGCTCGCGGATGGTATCCGGTTCAGCCGGCGGAGCAGCAGAAAATTGATGCCGTCAAGCAAAAATTCCAAAATTCATAAAAGTTTCGGCCGGGCTTTAGCTCGGTCGTTTATTTGTTAATATAAAAAATGCAGGCTGTAAACATACAGCCTGCAAAACTATCTTTATTTGCACGGGCAAAGCTTATGTAGCCCCGCCGACGGTATTGTCCTGCGCGGACGGCAAGCCAAAGCTTACCGTAATTGCATCGTTAACCGCCGTCATGGACGACTCATCAAGCCTGCCCATTCTTTCTTTTAGCCTTCTTTTGTCTATGGTCCGTACCTGCTCAAGAAGAACTATGGAATCTTTGGCCAGCCCGCAGTTTTCAGCGTTCACTTTTATGTGCGTCGGAAGATTGCTCTTATCTTTCTGGCTTGTTATTGCCGCGGCAATCACCGTGGGACTGTACTTGTTTCCAATATCGTTCTGAACAATCAGCACCGGACGGATACCACCTTGTTCTGAGCCTACTACCGGGCTCAAATCTGCATAGTATATATCCCCTCTTTTTATTGTCACTTACTTCACGCTCCGCTTTTTTCTATTGTCGGTAATGTCCGCATATATATTTTTACCAGACAGACCTAAAGCTAAACATTATTGGGAGCAAAATATGCTAAGCTTTCCCTGATTTTAGGGATGTCCGTCAATAACATTGTATTAAGTAAGCCACACTTTTGCCAATATCCTTATCTGCACGGCATTTGGCAATTTTTATTTAGGCGTATATCTTTTTTTGTTTTCTATAATATATGGCTTAGATTATTCTTAATTTATGAAATAAAAATTTTCTCTACATTCTCTTTTCAATGAGAAGCATATAAATGTTTTTCTCACAATATACGGCTTTATCTCCAATAAGATGCCGGCGCCGCCTATATAAATAAAAGCATATCAAAAACACACGCCGATAAGTTCTGCGTGTGTTTTTTAGCGCTTCTATAAAAATTTTAATCTGATATTAAAGCATTGCTCTATTTATCATGATTTTTAATAATATTTCACTGCATTGTCTCAAAATTCGAAATATCCGCCTCTAAATTGATTGACGGCACGCTTATGCCCGTTAAAATTCCGCTACTTTCGTCAAATGAAAGGCTGTAATCCCCAGATTTACCGCTGGCAGAGTATATATACTCGTTGCCGGATTTAATTATCTCAAACTCCGTCTCCTGAACGGCTGCCTCCAGTGAATTAACTATTCCCTCGGCAAAGCCGGAATCAGGCAGTATCTCTTCACTAAACGGCACTTCTATTCCCATATATGACAAGCTGAACTCACCGCCCGACCAATTAAGCGTCATGCCGGAAAGGGGTATCGGCTCCTTTATCTCTATGCAGCACACTCCGGCCGACGGCCATGTCATGCGCGCCGATATTGACATACTGTTATAATTAGCCGTTATGTCGCAGGAAAATCCGCTTATAATGCTGCGCGGTGCCTCAGTTTCGGTTTTAGCCGCCTGACAGCACGGCATTATTATAAGCAAAATCAGCGCCGGAATAATAAGGAGGCGTTTTTTCAAATGTATCACCTAACTGTTTTCAAATTCAGAAAACAGCTCCGCAAGTTCGTTTATCATATCGCTCGGAGTTACAAAGCGCTGGGAGTATTTTTTCTCCGCCATCTCGCCGGCAAGTCCGTGCATGCATACGGCCGCCCTCACTGCGTCGGCCATGCCCATGCCCTGCGTTATAAATGAAAGTATCATGCCGCTGAGCATGTCGCCGCTGCCGGCCGTTGCCATTGCCGGTGAGCCTGTGAGGTTTATATACGCCGTGTCGCCGCACGCCACTATGGTATTTGCGCCCTTAAGCAGTAAAATTATATCATTTTCCTGCGCAAACTCTCTGGCATACTTAAACCTGTTGCTTTGTATCTCCTTCGATGTGACGCCGCACAGCCGCGCCATCTCGCCCGGATGCGGGGTCAAAACCGCCGGAGCCGACATCTTCTTTAATATACTTATGTCGTCGGCTATGGCATTTATGCCATCGGCGTCAAGAACAATTGGTTTATTTATCTTTTTTAGCAGTGATTTTACCAAATTGGCCGTCTGCACATCGCTGCCAAGACCGCAGCCTATGAGTACGGCGTCGCATTTATTCGCAAGCTCAATAATTTCGTCATAGGCTCTAATGCTAAGCCCGCCGCTTTCGGTCTGCGGCATTGGATAGACCATATATTCCGGCATATACCCAGCTACTATTCCGCATATTCCTTCAGGTACCGCGCACTTTACTATGCCGGCTCCGCATCTCACAGCGGCAGAGGCGGCAATAACCGCTGCGCCAGACATTCCTCGCGCACCGCATATCGCCAGCGCCGTACCGAAGTCGCCTTTGTGGCTGTCTTTCCTGCGCTTTCTAAAAAGCCTGCTTATATCGTCTTTGTCTATCGAATACAACTTTGTGTCTATATTATTTACCGCTTCGTCGTATATACCAATATCAGCAGTAATTATGCGGCCGCAGTAATCGACCGCCGGAGAAATGGCGTGCGCCGGCTTAAGGGCTATGAAGCTTACCGTTATGTCGGCTTTTATGCAGTCTCCCTCAACGGCACCAGTATCGGCGTTTGCGCCGCTTGGTATATCGAGCGAAATTATAGGCTTTCCAACTGCACACATAAATCTTATAAGTGCGTCCGTCGGTTTGCGTACAGCCCCCTTAAAGCCTATGCCGAATATGGCGTCTACCAAAATATCTGCGCTCTTTATAAGCGCGCTGACAGACGTCGGCTCCGTACGATATGATACTATTGGTATGCCTATGTCTCTCGCCCTTATACGCATCTCGGATGCCTCGTCAGTCACAGGCATATCACCCGCAAGCACTATGCGAGTATCGGCGCCGTATTCTTTAAGCTTTCGCGCCACTACAAATCCGTCGCCGCCGTTGTTGCCCTTGCCGCAGACAATTATTATGCGTTTATTCCTCACCTCGTAGTTTTCGCGAATAATACGCGCCGCCGCCGAGCCGGCGTTTTCCATCAGCCGCAGCGGAGGCATTCCCATATCATACGCCGTTTGTTCTGCTTTTCTAACCTGTTCACTGTCAAAAAAACGCATATTTTATCACCACAACATTAATATTAATAAGCCACGACTACCGCCGTGGCATATTTATCAGTATGAGTTATGCTTACTGAATATTCATATCCTTTTTCTTTACATATATCAGCGGCTTTGCCGGAAAATTTTAAAAACGGTGCGCCAAGTTCATCGTGCAAAAGAGAAACTTCGTTTAAAGAAAAGCCGCGTATGCCTGTTCCAATTGACTTGGAAAACGCTTCCTTGGCCGCAAAGCATGCCGCCGCCGACTGCGCTATAAAATTGCGCCGGCTAAGCTCTTCTATCTCTTCAGCGGAATATACTCTTTCAATAAATCGCTTGTTTTTTATACTATCTTCTATTCGGTTTATCTCTACCGTATCAATCCCTAAACGCATCGCCTGCTACCTGCCTCGGCACGTATTTTTTTAGCGCATTAAGCACCCTCTCATTAGGAGTAAACACTACCAGCGTGTAACCTGTATCCTTTGTGTTGACCGTCGCATACCACTGACCCTCAGCGTTTTCTGTACAGGCTATCAGGCGGGTCTTATAGTTTTTGTTTATGTGCTCTTTTGCATCGTACTTGCCAAAAGTTTCGAAGTCACGGCAGGTTGTGGACAGCACTCTCTGCCGCTTGGATTTAGCTATTATTTTATCTACATCAAAATATCCATTAGTTACAGCGTACTCATATTCTATGTTAAATTTACTCGATAGCTTATAGGCGCCAAACACTTCGCCTATTAAAGCAACAAATAAAAATATACCGCCTATTTGTATAATCAGCAGAAGATATAACAAAACCACGGCAAGCATAACCGCTACCCACCATATAAACACCTGAAGCACTGTTTCTCTTGTTGATTTTTTCTTGGCTACTATCTGCTCTACGAATAAATCCATTTTAAACCTCTCAATTAAAAATATATTTGACTACATAAATTTTATACAGCTGTTTACCGCCGGAAGATATCTTTATAAATACGCCGACGTCTGTAAACGACTTATTATATTGTATAATTTAACCTTTTCCCTGTCAAGATAAAGCACGTTTTCTTTACAAATGTTTAATTATTTACTGATAAAGCCGCTGGTGCAAAGTGTAATCTCCGCTTATGTTGGAGGACTGCACTGTTTATAAACTTGGGAAGCCTGATAATCTTAAACTTCTATCATATATGTTCGGTGCGACTGAGCGTTGTGACTTCTGTATGTTTTTGCTCCAAAAGACGAATTTTTGTGCAAAGCACTTTAGGCAACAAAAAAACAGACAGCGCAATGCTGTCTGTTTTAAAGTGTATCTATCTAATTATTTTGCAAGCCTTTCTTTAAGACCGTTAAGTTCATTTCTAAGAGCCTTAGGAAGCTTGTCACCGAACTTAGCATAGAATTCCTCAATACCCTCGGTTTCTTTCATCCACAGATCCTTATCAACCTCAAGGATGCCTGCAAGCTGATCCTTAGTGAGGTCAAGACCCTCTATGTCAATATCGTCAACGTTAGGAACATAGCCTATAGCCGTTTCCTTAGCGTCTACCTTACCCTCGCAGCGGTCGATAATCCAGTTAAGGACACGCATATTGTCGCCAAAGCCCGGCCAGATGAAATGGCCTTCGTCGTCGGTGCGGAACCAGTTGACGTTGAATATTTTTGGAGCCTTGTCGCCGAGCATTTCGCCCATCTCAATCCAATGTGCGAAATAGTCGCCCATGTTATAACCGCAGAACGGAAGCATTGCCATAGGATCACGACGTACAACACCAACAGCGCCGGTAGCAGCTGCAGTTGTTTCAGATGCCATTATTGAGCCTACGAATACACCATTTACAAAATCTCTTGACTGATATACCAGCGGAGCAGTCTTAGCGCGGCGGCCGCCGAATACTATAGCAGATATTGGCACACCGTTAAGGCTCTCAAACTCGGAGCTTATGCAGGGGCAGTTAACTGCCGGAGCAGTAAAGCGGCTGTTTGGATGAGCACCCTTTTCTCCGCTTTCGCAATCCCACTTCTCGCCTTTCCAATTAAGAGCATTCTTCGGCGGGTTCTTGTCAAGACCTTCCCACCACACTGTGTTGTCGTCAAGATTCTGAACAACGTTTGTGAATATTGTGTTTTTCTGAGTAGAAATAAGAGCGTTAGGATTGGACTTCATATTTGTGCCGGGAGCAACGCCGAAGAAGCCGTTTTCCGGATTTATAGCCCACAGACGTCCGTCCGGACCCTTGCGCATCCAAGCTATGTCGTCGCCGACAGTCCAAATCTTATAGCCCTTGTTCCTGTATCCCTCTGGAGGAATAAGCATAGCGAGGTTTGTCTTACCGCAGGCTGACGGGAAAGCCGCAGCGATATATTTAACTTCGCCTTTCGGATTTTCAAGACCGAGTATGAGCATGTGCTCAGCCATCCAGCCCTCGTTCTTACCCTGATAAGAAGCTATGCGCAGAGCAAAGCACTTCTTGCCAAGCAGAACATTTCCGCCGTAACCAGAGTTAACAGATATAATTGTGTTGTCCTGCGGGAAGTGGCAGATATAACGCTTCTCTTCGTCAATATCGCACTTGCAGTGCAGTCCGCGAACCCAGTCGTTTGAATCGCCGAGTACGTCTAAGACTTTCTTGCCTACCCTTGTCATTATAGCCATGTTGAGAACAACATATATAGAGTCTGTTATCTCAATACCCGCCTTTGCAAGCGGAGACCCTACCGGGCCCATTGAATAAGGTATAATGTACATTGTGCGGCCCTTATAGCTGTTCTTAGCTATATCATAAAGCATATCATATGCCTTTTTAGGATCCATCCAGTTATTTGTCGGACCTGCGTCCTCTTCCTTTTCACAGCAAATAAAAGTACGTCCCTCAACGCGAGCAACGTCGTTTACAGCTGTGCGGTGGAGATAGCATCCCGGAAGCTTTTCCTGATTGAGCTTAATCATTTCGCCGGTCGAAACAGCCTCTGCGCGGAGGGCGTCAAGCTGTTCCTCGCTGCCGTCAATCCACATCACATTGTCAGGATTGACAAGCGCTTTCATCTCTTCTACATACGCGAGAATTGTTTTGTTTGATGTAAGTGCTGACATATTTTATCCCCTTTCGTTTTTTTGGCCTTTTTCCCATCATCTATTTATGAAAGCCATATCGATGTACAATAAAGCCATTAAGCCTTAATCGATATCATTATAAACCAAAATAAGTAATTATTCAATTTATAACAAAAACAAATCCCAATTTTCGGCGGTATGTACATACTTTTTTATTTTTCACATCACAATTATGCACATTTATGTTAAATATCATTAAAGAGCAAGCCGGCAAAGCAGTATCTTTATTAAGAAAAAAGCACGTGTCCTTAGCGAGCACTGGAATATTTTCCAAATTTCTGCCTACAAAACGGCGTGGTAAATTCATTTGTACCTGTACGCTGTCCCAATACTTTTTCTGTCTCATGCCGGCATAGTCTCCTTGCCGCTAATACTCAATGTCATGACATAATGATTTTTTATTGCCTATTAAGACGCACTAATCTTCATAGTCCTTTTCAATCGGCATAGTAGCATATGCATTCAAGTCAGAGCCGGCGGTGTGCCCGTTTCTGTATTCATAGTAAGCCTGCACGCCTACCATTGCAGCATTGTCGCCGCACAGCGATAAATCCGGCAGATAAAAGTCTATGCCAGCACTTTCGCATTCCTCTTTAAGCTTTCTGCGAAGCTCGGAATTTGCCGATACTCCGCCGGCGACGGCAAGCTGCTTTATGCCGAAGTCCGATGCTGCGCGCATTGTGCTGTCAATAAGCATGTCGCATACCCTGCATCTCACTGCGGCAGCTATATCGGCGCGCATCTGCTCCCCAAGCTCGCCGTTTTTCTGTTTTTCATTGTGTACAAGATTAATTACCGCCGTCTTAAGCCCCGAAAAGCTCATGTCGTATTTTCCGCTTACGTGCGGATGCGGAAGACTGTAAAGAGATGCATTTCCTTTTTCAGCCAGTCTATCAAGATGTACTCCTCCAGGGTACGGAAGTCCAAGCGTTCTGGCGGATTTGTCAAAGCACTCCCCCGCTGCGACTACAACCGTGCCGCCGAGCACTTTAAAGTCAGTATAATCGTTTACCATTACTATGTGGCTGTGACCACCCGATGCGACAAGGCACATAAAGGGCGGCTTAAGAGATGGATTAGTTATGTAGTTTGACGCTATATGCGATCGGATATGATGGACTGGTATAAGCGGCTTTTTCAGCGCAAGCGCCATACCCTTTGCAAAATTGACGCCCACAAGCAGCGCACCTATTAGTCCCGGAGCGTATGTGACGGCTACCGCATCTATTTCAGCAGGAGAGGCTTTAGCGTCGTCAAGCGCTTTTTTCACCACCTGCACTATGTTTTCCGCATGCCTGCGGGAGGCTATCTCCGGCACAACCCCGCCGTATACCGCGTGCTCGGATATCTGCGAAACCACTACGCTGGATAATACATTTCTTTCTTCCGTTACGGCGGCGGCCGTCTCGTCGCAGGAGCTTTCTATAGCAAGTATCTTCATATTTCCTCCGTTTTACTTTCTATCTGCTTTGTCATTATAAAGGCGTCCTCGCGCGGCTTCTCATAAAAGCCTCTGCGCACGCCCGACCTATTAAATCCAAACTTTTCATAAAGAGATATCGCCGCTTCATTGCTCTCTCGCACCTCAAGCGATATTGATTTGAGATGGAGCTCACACGCCGTCTTTATTATCTCTCTCACCAGCGCCGATGCTGCGCCCATTCTGCGATATTTTGCGTCTACCGCCACATTGCATATCTCCGCCTCGTTCAGCACATAGCGCATGGAGCAGTAGCCGGCAATGTTTTCATTTTTGTCCTTTGCGGTGAAAAAAATATATTCCGGATTTTTGCAGCATGCAGTCAGCGACTGTACGCTCCACGGTTCGCTGAAACAAAGGCGCTCCAGCTGAGCTATGCGCGGTATGTCGTCAGAAACGGCGGCGGATATTTTAAACGGCTCATCTTTCACTTATACCAAGCCTTTCTATTACCAAATCCAGTTTATCGGCGATTTCGTCGCGTATTTTGCGATATGTCTCCAGATTTTCGCCGTACGGGTCGTTTACATCCATTACTAAAATTTTATCCTTATCTATGCCCATCTGTCTCAGATAATACTCATGCATAGGCGACATTACGGCTATTAAATCATAATTGTCGGCCATAACGGGATAAAACTGCCTTGATGTATGCCCGTGAAAATCTATGCCTACTTCTTCAAGCGCCGTCATCGCGTTATCGCTTATCGGACCACCAAACGCGCTCAAACCGGCACTGTCGGACTCTATCGGCAAACTCTCGCGCTCGGCGCGCTGCTTCATAAGCCCCTCCGCCATGGGGCTGCGACAGGAATTGCCTGTGCATATAAATAATACTTTTTTCATATATTTCACCTTATTTCTTGTTTTAAGAATAATATCTTTTTCAGAATTTGATAAAATGCGCTGGGGCAAATCCACTTGCCAAATTCTTATACATCTCGATAAACCGGCAGGCTAACCTATTTTACCATCTCATGTAGAGCTTAAAATAAATGTCTAAGCGTAAAATTTTTAATAAGCGCTTGTCCGAGTGGAGTATGCTCTTTATCTGCTTCATTTAAAGCACAGCGTTGCCGCTGCGGCTTAAAGCATGCGGATACAACATAAAAATCCGCCTAATAAAAGCATCAATATATTGCGATATAAGCACTCAAGGCCGCTGTGTCAGAAAGATGCGCCGCAGTCTTGTAAGCTTTATAAGTGAAAAGTAAACGAAAGTTTTTCCCGCCGCTTTAGCTGCGGCAAATGAATTTGGAGTATTTGCGTCATACTCTCTTATCTGCAATTATATTATAAGCTCCGGCCGCCTTGCATTTTATCCTGCATTTAAAAATTGCACAGTACAGCATTAGAGTAACACCTTTGCGGTCATAATCAGTCCTTTGCCTCGAACCAATTTTCACCAGTATGCACCTCGGCAATCAGCGGAACGCTCATATTATAAGCGCCGCACATTTCTTCACCGAGTATTTTTACCGCTCTTTCCTTTTCATTCTCCGGCGCCTCAACTATAAGCTCGTCATGCACCTGAAGTATAAGCCGCGATTTTAGTCCCTCGCTTTTCAGCCTGTTATATACACGCACCATGGCGATTTTTATTATGTCCGCCGCTGTGCCCTGTATAGGCATATTCCGCGCCACGCGTTCGCCAAAAGCGCGGGTCGGCGCCGACGACGATTTTAGCTCCGGCAGGTATCTGCGTCTGCCCAGCGCCGTCTCGGCATAGCCCTTTTCTTTGGCGGTTTCCACAGCCCTTTCCATATACGCGCTTACGCCGGAATAGGTGCTGTTGTATGCGTCAATATAATTTTTTGCCTCGGCAAAGCTTACGTGTATATCCTTTGACAGCGAAAAGGCGCCGATGCCGTATACTATTCCGAAATTGACAGCCTTTGCGTGCGAACGCATGAGGGGCGTAACCATATTCTCCGGCACGCCGAACACCTGTGACGCAGTGACAGTGTGAATGTCCGTACCGTTTTTAAAGGCTTCTGTCATGGCTTTGTCGCCTGATACTCCAGCCAGCACGCGCAGCTCTATCTGCGAGTAGTCGGCGTCGCACAGCAGGCAGCCGGGGGAGGCTGTAAAAAATTTGCGCAGCTCTCTTCCAAGCTCCTGCCTTACGGGAATGTTCTGAAGATTAGGCTCGGCTGAGCTTATGCGGCCGGTACGGGTTTCCGTCTGATTAAAGCTGGAATGTATCCTGCCGTCATCCCCTATCACCTTAAGCAGTGCGTCGCAATATGTCGACTTTAATTTCGATATCTGCCTGTAGTATAAAATTTTCTCTATTACCGGGTGTTCTTCTATCAGCGACTGCAGCACCTCAACGTCTGTAGAATATCCGCTTTTCGTCTTTTTCTTGCCGTGCAGGCCGAGCTTTACAAACAGCGCGTCAGAAAGCTGCTTTGGGGAATTGAGGTTAAACTCATACCCCACCATATTATATATTTCATTTTGCAGAGCGTCTATTTCTTTGCCAAGCACGGCGCCATATTCCCTTATTCCGTCGGCGTCAACTCTAACGCCGACATTCTCCATATCGGCAAGGACGTATGCAAGCGGAATTTCCACATCATAAAGCAGTTTGTCCATGCTTTGTGCCGATATTTCCGGCTTAAGACGTATCGCCACTGCTGCAAGCAACGCCGAGTCAAAAATTATGTCATCATACTCCTCTGCCGTGCTTATATCTCCAAAGCTGAGCTGCTCTGACGCTGTATCATCCATATCTCTGCCGTCTACCTTTGGCAGCTCTACCGAATACTCCGACGCAAGCCTTTTTAAGGAATAATCGTGTGCCGAGGGGTTTAAAAGGTAAGCGGCGAGCATAGTATCGAAAGATATTTTTACCCTCTCGCCGCATATTTTTATAAGCGGCTTAGCGTCATGCACGACAAGACCTGCGCGGCACTTTTCAAAAAATTCCTTTGCCGCAGCTCCTTTAAGAATATAAACTGTGCCGGATGTACAAACAGCAGCAGCCGCTATTTCAGAGCCGACGCAGCTTGCCGAAACATATGCTTCCATCTCAGCATCCGTGTATGACTGCGCAGTATGCTTTGAGGCAAATTCTCCGTCATAAGCTTTTCTCTGCTTTGGCAGTTCTTCTGCATCGTCAGCGTCGCCTGCTGCACCTTTCTGCATGGGCTGATTATCCCTTGCATTTTTGCCAAATAGCACATTTTTAACAGAATGCGGCATTTCAGATATATCCGACAGCTTCACAAGCGCAAATTCCAGCTTTTCAGAAGCGGCGGCATTTTCAGCAGCGACAGACGGTGAAAGGCTCATGCGCTCCATAATTTTATACATTTCGAGCCGCGTAAGTATTCGTGAAAGCTCGGCGTCGTTTCTCTCACCCTTTTTACACATAGAAGCGGATATATCCGGCACGGATGTGCATATCTTGCCGAGCTCATAGCTCATATAGGCGCTGTCCTTTCCGGCGGCCAGCTTGTTTCTTACACTCTCCTTTATATCTTCGCTGTCTATATTTTCATATACGCTGTCAAGCGTGCCAAACTGAGATATAAGCGATAAAGCCGTTTTTTCACCTATTCCTGCAACGCCTGGTATGTTGTCGGAGGAATCGCCCATAAGCGCCTTTACGTCAATTAACTGCGGCGGATTAAGACCATATTTTTCATTTATTTTCGCTGTGTCGTAAACCGTTGTTTCCGGCCGTCCGTATTTTGTGGAGGCAAGCATTACGCAGACCTTGTCGTTTACAAGCTGCAATGTATCCCTATCGCCCGTGGCAATATAGCACTCGCCGCCGTTTTCTGATGCAGACGCCGCCAGTGTGCCTATTATATCGTCGGCTTCATACCCCTCGCGCTCTAATACGGCATAACCCATATTTTTAAGTATATCCTTTAATATTGGAAGCTGCTCGGCAAGCTCGTCCGGCATGCCCTTGCGCCCCGCCTTATATTTATCGTATTTTTTGTGCCTGAAAGTCGGCGCGCGCAAATCAAACGCCGCCGCCACCGCATCTGGATTTACATCGTCCAGCAGCTTGAAAAGTATATTTAAAAAGCCATATATTCCATTGGTAAAGGTGCCGTCCTTGGTGGAAAGTAATTTAATTCCATAAAACGCCCTGTTTATTATCGAATTTCCGTCAATTGCAAGAAGCTTCATTTTATCCTCCTTGTTTTAAGTTTAAATATTTCGCCCGCTGCGGCGCAATTATATTTTTCAGTCAATATAACCACAATAGCCATAAAGGCTTTTATAACCCATTAGATTTCATGTGCTATGATAATATTTAAAATATAAATTTGTGTACTTATTATTTTGAGTGCATATAGCTTTTATAGAAATACTCCCAATATATTTTTGCTTAAAAACACCGCATAATTAAATATTATAACACACAAGCATAAGGCTTTATAATCCATTTTGAAAATTCTTTTATTAGGTTAAATTCAGCGGCCTGTCGTCATCGAACAAATGTGTGTCTTTAAGCAAATACCGAGTTGTTATATCCGCCATTTTTACCGCATCTGCAGCAATGCATCGCGCAGCGCCGAAATTTCCGTACCAAACGGCGCCGCCGGCTTTAAATGCCGGCTCCATTTTATCGTAATGCTCAGAAGGCTCGATTTTCAGCTCCTCGGTATGATGGCGGTACTGCGGCACATAAAAGCGCCTGCCGTCAGGTGCGATTACTATAAATTCCTGCGGAGCCTTTGCAATGCGGTTTTCGATGTTGCACCACTCTTCTACGCCATGCAGGAATGTATTGCTTTTTAGCGTACAGCCGATGAAGAGAATAGTAGCCTTTCTATCGTAAAGCTTGCCCCAACATCCATTTCGCGGGCACGGGGTAGTTGTTCTCTCTTCACCTGCCGTAAAGCTCTCGGCATCTCTGCCCAGCGCAGCTACCGAATGAGTAGGATGCAGTGAGCGTATAACACCCGGCCGCTTAAGAAAGAGATTGCTGAGCAGGCCTACACACGAAGGCTCGCTGTCGGCTCTGAATACGTTATAAGACTGATTCATTTGCGCCCATGTATGAGTTGGAAAAACAAGCAAGCCGTCTTTCATATAACTGCACAGTACGTCAAGCACCGTCTGTGCGCCGCCCTCTACATTTCCAATTGACTTCATAGAAGAGTGCACAAGCAGTGTGCCGCGAGGATTAATTTTTAGCTTGGTCAGCTGCTGAGCCAGTTCTTTTGCAGTATACATTTGCCTTACCTTTCCCCATATTTTAAATATGCGGCCGCTTTTCATCATTCTTACTATATAGAGCATGCCAAAACCGGCCCGCTTAATGCCGAAAGTATTTTGAAGAAATTAGCAGCGATTTATTTTTTATTATACCATATTATTATAAACTAACATAATATAATTAACAAATCATCTGTCAATGTGACCTTTGGTGTGATATAATCTATAAATAAATTTATACTTTCAGGCGGGATTTATGGAGATAGGAAATGTAAAAATAGAAGGCTTTGCGGCTCTTGCGCCAATGGCAGGAGTGGCCGACAGAGCCATGCGTGAGCTTTGCATGCTCTATGGCGCGGCATTTTGCGTAACTGAGCTTATCAGCGCCAAAGCGGTGTCTATGGGCGACAAAAAATCATTAGAGCTCATGAATATAACAGACAGCCAGCGGCCGATAGGCCTGCAGCTTTTCGGGTCAGAGCCGGAGACTATGGCGAAAGCCGCAGAAATTGCTGAAGCAAAACATCCTGATTTTATAGATATAAACATGGGCTGTCCCGCGCCTAAGGTGCTCTCCTCCGGCGGCGGTTCAGCGCTCATGAAAGATTTGCCGCTGGCTGAAAAAATCGTATCAGCTGTTGTAAAAGCTGTAAGTTTGCCGGTAAGCGTCAAAATGCGCACGGGCTTCAGCAAGGGCGAATTCACCGCGACCGAGCTTGCAAAGCGATGCGAGGCTGCCGGTGCATCATTTATAACAGTTCACGGCCGAACGCGAGAACAGATGTATGCTCCGCCGGCAGACCTTGACGCTATAGCGGCCGTTAAAAAGTCTGTCGGCATTCCGGTTATAGGCAACGGAGACATATATACTCCGGCAGACGCGGAAGATATGTATTCACGCACCGGATGCGGCTTTGTAATGATAGGGCGCGGCGCCTTGGGATGTCCATGGATATTTGCTCAAATAAATTCGGCATTGTCCGGCAAAGGTATACAAAGCGGCATGCCGTTTAAAGCTAAAAACATATCGGGCGGCAGTGATTTTGAAGCTTTATCGCCGGACGGAAATTTCTCTTATGACGCCATTTCGAATATAATCGACACATTTGACGGCGGCGCTGCATGCAATAATGATTATTTTTCATATCCGGATAATATAGATATTGCCTACCGTATGAAAATATTGCTTATTCATGCGGCGCTTATATCCAAATATAAGGGCGAGCGCACCGCTATGCTGGAAATACGAAAGCACGCCGCATGGTATATTAAGGGGATTAAAGGCGCCGCCAATTTCCGCCGCGAGTGCAGTGAGATAAACACGCTGACGGATTTGAAGACTTTATGCGAAAAGGTATGCAGTATCAGCGGCGTATAAAATCTTCTATGCTTATTGCAAACATATGCTATCATTATCCAGCATTGTTTAGGTTAAATCATTAAGCCGAAAATCTGGCTATTGCCTTACCCATTTTAACAACTTAAGCAGGATAGAAAACATCATAACCAAATGGTCATAGTTTAAGAACGATTGTGTTTAGCAGGAGGTCGAAATATGATATTGGCAGTCGATATAGGAAATACAAATATAAAATTTGGCATATATGAAAAACGCTTTATAAAGCTTATACGCCTCGCAACCGACAGCACGCGCACGGCGGTGCAGTATGCTGCAGATATAAGCTCTGTTTTCTCGTTTGAGAAAATAGATATTTCTCAAATCACCGGCGCCGTTGTATCGTCAGTTGTCCCTCCGCTTACTGTCAGAATATGTGAAGCCGTTAAGGCCGTAACTGGCGCTTTGCCGCTTATACTCGGAATAGACATAAAAACCGGGCTGAATATAAAAATCCACTCTCCGTCTTCTCTCGGCGCCGACCTTATTGCAGGAGCTGTTGGCGCCAAGGTAAAGTATACTGCTCCGTGCATAATATTCGATTTGGGAACGGCAAACACCGTCAGCGTGATTGACAAAAACGGCGATTTTATCGGCGGGGCCATTATGGCCGGCGTCAATATATCGCTTTCGGCTCTCACCGATAAAACCGCTCAGCTTCCTCCCGTCAGCGTAGATTTTCCCGTAGGCGTTATAGGAAAAAATACGCATGACAGCATGATAAGCGGCGCGGTATTTGGCGCGGCCGGAGCCATTGACGGCTTTTGTGAGCGTATAGAACTTGAATTGGGAGCATCCGCCGCCTGCATAGCCACCGGCGGGATTTCAAAATTTATTCTCCCCTATTGCCGGCGAAAAATCACATATGATGAATATTTGGCTCTCGACGGACTTATAGAAATATATCGGCTTAACAAAGGTTAAAGCGTATTTACATTTATAATTTCAAAAGCTCAAGAAATTTATATATTAACAGTGTCATATCTCTCAATACCGTCAATTTGTATATTAAGCAGCTATATATTTTACTATTTGCCGTAAGCTTTATTGGAGCTGTTAAAATGCTGCTATTATTTTGTTTCACTTAATGTTAATTAAACTTCCATTTAATATGCCTAATTATCTTTCGGCCTAAAATGACGATATTAATAAAGCCGGTATGGAAAATTTGTCCGTACCGGCTTTTGCTATTCACTTAAGTATTAATCTTTTCATCAAAATTTATTGCAAGACACGCATTAGTTTATAAAAGCACAGCCAATTTATATGCATCATAGATGACGACAATCGTTAGCGGCTTCTATATATACAAAAATGGTTAATTGTGAAAAACACCGCTTTAAATACAAACATGCAAGAATTATAATGTAAGGAATAAAATCGTACATTTTTAAATCTACCCGTTCAAGGAAATACAAACATAATTATACCTATATGTTCTGAAGCATGAAAATTTCACCCGACTGTAGTCCATTTTTCACTAATTTATACAAGTATGCTTTATACATCCCTAAATGGTACTCCGGGCCGATAATTGTAGCGTTAATTAAAATTACATATCAAAAGCTCGCTGCAAATAAACTAAATATCGCTATTGTTTTTATTATCATAAAGAGGAGATAAGTCAATAGCGCCGTTTACGGATT
>JAUUSE010000098.1:0-2862 GCA_030842085.1 Bacillota bacterium
CAAAATTACGAATATCTCCCCGGCGCTGCCGATAACAGCACCACCATGCTTGTAAGCAAAATTTTGACCAATGTCTCAGGCTGCAACTACGAATATACCTACGACGCGCTGGGCAACATCACCTCCGTCAGCCAGGATGGCAGCGTAGTGGCGGGATATCATTATGACGCCCTCGGCCGCCTTACGCGTGAAGACATTTACAACTTACACCGCAGCTATGGCTATACCTACGACGATGGCGGCAACATCAAAACCAAAACCGAATACGCCTTCAACGAAGGTGAGATTTTAGCCGCTCTGAGCACCATATCCTACGGCTACAGCACGACGTGGAAAGACCAGCTGACAACCTACAACGGAAGCAGCATAACCTACGATGCCATAGGCAACCCGCTGACCTATTACAACGGCCTAAACTTCACGTGGGAGAATGGCCGTCAGCTTGCGTCTGTAACAAAGGGCGGCGCATCTCTTGCGCAGTACAGCTACAACGACGAGGGCATTCGTGTTTCTAAAACAGTAAACGGCGTCACTACGAAGTATTATCTCGACAACGGCGGCACCATCCTCCGCCAGGATAGCGGCGACGGTGTTATGGACTTCGTCCACGACGAAAACGGCAGCCCGATAGGTTTCATACTAAACGGCACAAAATATATCTACGTGAAGAACCTGCAGGGAGATGTGGTAGGGATAATCAGAAACGGCACGACGGAGCTTGTAGCAAAGTATGAATATGATGCATGGGGAAGGATACTGAGCATAACGGATGGCAGTAGTGCGAGCGTATCATCAAACGCGAGCCACATAGCTAATATTAACCCCATCAGATACAGAAGCTACTACTACGACAATGAGACAGGGCTGTATTATCTGAACAGCAGGTATTATGACCCGAACATTGGTAGGTTCTTGAATATTGATGGAGCCATGGGCTGCAACAGCGATATGTCTGCCTACAATCTATATTCTTACTGTGGCAATAACCCGGTAGTACGTTATGATGCTGGCGGTATGTTCTGGAAAGAGCTTATAGACAAAGCTCTTCATTGTGGAAATGATCTGGCTGTTGCAATTGGAATAGATACGGCTGCAATAGGTGCATTTTTCCTAAACATGGAGAAGGACAGCAGCGGTATATATCATTCTAAAAACGATTTTTGGCAGTGGCAACGTATTTTTGGTTATAACGATTTATATGATATAGCTTTTGATATTGGAACCAGTATGGTTAGTAAAAAGTTCCCTTTTACTTATAATGGTACTGAGTATATTTTGTGGGCATGGAAAGGAGATTATATAAATTTAGGAGCTGGAGCGGAACTTGGAATATATTATGGGGGCGAGCCTCATTGGCTTGTTGATAGAAGTTTAGCCATGGATATGGCATTATGGGTGGATTATAATGGCAATGAAATTATTAATTACCAACCGTACGATTTTCAATGGTGGATAACAGCCTTTAATCCTAATTATAGAAATGTAAATGCGAACGATTTGTCTGTTTCTGTTTATGTTGAGTTCAATGATTGGGGTATGTTTAATGCGTTTAAGGCGAAGTATGGTTGGCCTGTTAAGAGCGGATGGCAATTCCCGAGCTTTAAGTTCCCCATAGCAATGCTTTATTTTTAATAGAAATGGAGAAAAACAATGAAAAAAATATTTGTAGTTTTAAATATTGTATTATTGTTATTATCTTCGTGCTCATTAGGAGGATCAAATATGGGAAAACATTTTTTTACAGATAGTGAAATATCAAAGAAGACTTTTGAACAAATAATTGAAAGTATTTATGATAAAGATAGTGAAACTCTAAAGGGAATGTTTTCTAAGACGGCTATTATGGCATCAAAAGATATAGATGCGAATCTTACTGATTTGTTTAATTTTTATAATGGAGAGTATATAACATATGATGATATTGGTGGACCTATGGTAACAGACGAGAGAAATGCCGATGGCACTGGCGGCAAAAGAAAAGAATTACAATCCACATTTAATCTAACATCTGACAAAGGAGAATACCAGTTTGCAATAAAAGAGTATATTATAGATACGAATAATCCCGATAATATAGGGATTTACTCACTATACATAACTAATGCTACAGACAGTAAATCAAGTGTGTATTGGGGAGATGGTAATTGGTTACCGGGTATAACAATTATGAAAAAGTAATTATATTCACCTTACAGCACACATTGTGTAAATAATTTTCACTTGTCTGACAATCACGGTAGGTTTTATCTACAATGGCATGAAGTATATCTACGTAAAGAACCTGCAGGGCGACGTACTTCATATATTGGACAACATGGGCAACGTGGTGGTAAGCTACGCATATGACGCATGGGGCAAGGTATATTCTGTTACTGGCTCATTGGCCGACACTTTGGGGCAAATAAATCCCATCAGATACAGAAGCTACTACTATGATAATGAGACTGGGTTCTATTACCTAAACTCAAGGTATTATGACCCGGAGATTAAACGTTTTATTAATGCCGATGGTGTTATTGGAGCAAATCAAGACCTGACTTCCTATAATTTATACGCTTACTGCGGCAATAACCCGATTAACAGAGCAGATTCAGAGGGACAGGCATGGTGGCACATCGCATTAGCATGCGTGGCAGTTGTAGCTTTATGTGCGATAACTATAGCAGCAGCACCTGCTGTTGCGGCAGCAGCTGCAAGTATAGGCATTGTAACAACAGCTTCGGCAGTAGCGACGACGGCAGCTACAGTTGGATGTCTTGCCATAGGAATAGGAGTTGTATCAACTGGAGCAGCAATTGCAGAAACTATGCCTAAAGTTACGGCTCCCTCATGGTCTAAATCTAAAGCTAAAGAAAAAGAAGA
>JAUUSE010000099.1:0-2769 GCA_030842085.1 Bacillota bacterium
CGTCGCCCGTCGGCGGCGGGACGTCTTTTACTATCATCTCCAGCACCTGCTCCATATTATGCCCGGTTTTGGCAGACACCAACGGTGCATGAGAGGCGGGTATGCCTATAATATCCTCTATTTCCTCTATAACCCTCTGCGGCTCGGCGGCCGGCAAATCGACTTTATTGATAACCGGCAGTATTTCTAACCCGTGCGACACTGCAAGATAAGTATTAGCAAGCGTCTGCGCCTCAACCCCCTGTGATGCGTCGACAACAAGCAGCGCCCCCTCGCATGCCGCAAGCGACCGCGAAACCTCGTAGTTAAAATCAACATGCCCGGGAGTATCTATAAGATTAAGCTCATATTTTTCGCCGTCGTCGGCATCATAATAAAGGGTGACGGCGTGCGCTTTTATCGTTATGCCGCGCTCACGTTCCAACTCCATACTATCGAGCAACTGCTCCTCCATCTCACGTTTTTCAACAGAGCCGGTAAGCTCCAGCAGCCTGTCAGCCACGGTGGACTTGCCATGGTCAATATGCGCTATTATGGAAAAATTCCTTATGTTTTTCTGTGGTACCATATATTTTTCTTCACTCCGAAATAAGCTTGCATTTTTTAATAATTCATATAATAGACTACAATATTTGCAGACATCTTAAACAATGTATGACGCCGGGCAAATTATACCTGTACACCGGTATATATCTTCCAGCAGTTGATAATAACACGTCTCGCATTTAATATTTGCATACAAAGTTATTATATAATAATGAGTATCAATTTTCAATTAAAATCATTTCTTTTGTTTTTCGCGTTGACAAGGGAGATGTCTTTATGATATAATGCGTTTTGCAAATTAGAAAATATTTGGAGAGATGTCCGAGTGGTTTAAGGAGCTAGTCTTGAAAACTAGTGACCCGAAAGGGCCTAGGGTTCGAATCCCTATCTCTCCGCCACATCGGAGCAAGCTTTGTATCGCTTGCTCCGATTTTTTTATAAAAATCAGAGCGCACTCATTCCGATGCTCCTCATTTTCGCAAAAAATCATGCTCGGATTGCCTGTTCGCCCTAAAACGCCATCACAACGGTTCGCTGTCGCTACCAACTTTTTTGTGAGTTACGAAAGTTTAAACTCCTGCAAAAAATCGTCGAACATATCTTTTTTATAATGCGCAGACAGTATATCGCTAAACCTAATTCGTTTTAGGTTCAGCATTATTTTTTATTTTTTAGCTCGAAAATAAAGTAAATTCTTTTTCCTCAAGCCAGACTGCGTCTTGACGTGGGTTTACGTCCAAAACCTTTTTTATATTTTTGCGCTGATATATTAGTTTCTTCTCTTTAAGTCGCGCAGCTTGCCAAGCTTGGATAATTTTTAATTTTGTGCTTTAAGCTTTTTATTCTATATCTCCCAGCATTTTATTTGTTCTTTTTTACTGGCTGCAACTTGATAAAATGTTTATCTTAAAAAATGAGAATTATTTGCTTTTTATAAAAGCACGTTTAACTATATGGCAGAAAGGATGTTTAAAATATGAGCGAGTATATACATGAAATTATTTTGCACGATTATATTATTGAAAAAATTGCTGATATGAATTTATCGGTAAAATACAATAAAAGCGAGCAATACAATCTTGTTTCTGCAAAATTAAATATTCAAAAAACGTTTTGGGATTTAGAAGGAAAACTTGAAAACGGCGTTTGGATTCCTATAGAAGTTGAATGGATTTCGGATAATTTTATATCTCACGGCCATAAAAAATCAAAAGATTTTGATAAATTTATAAAACGGAACGGCATATTGCTAACTTTAAGAAAAAGTAAAGAGATTGAAAAGGTGCAACAAATTTCTATTTTAGAAAATGTACCAGAAAAACAGTTTAAAAATGATTTCAAACGTTGGTTTAAGCCTAAATCGAATGAATATATTGACAAAACTCTCGATAACTATCTAATTGGAAATTATGAGCGCAAAATACCGCGCATTTTACTATATCCACTAAGCAAAGCGGCAGATAATAATTACTTTTCAAGCGGCTCTATCTATCATCAAATCCTTGCTTATTAGGTTTTAAAGAAGCCGCCTATAATGCAAACGTATTTATTCGCGATATTCGTCCAAACGATATTTGCTTATTTATTTACAACAGCGGATCAAAAGTTCCTAGAAATAGATTTATAGAAAAAATTAAAAACAGTGAAATTACTGTACATCGATTAATAGGGTTTAAAATTAACAGCAAAATAATTGACAGAAGGGAAAAAAGCGATTTATTAGATGACTTTTACTGGCCGGATGAAATAAAAGATAAAGTGCTGCGGTATCCATACGTTTGTAAGGTTGAAGCTGAACCGTTTATATCGAAGTCTAATTTTTCTTTCCCGTATATTAATTTATTCACAGAGTCTACATGGGAGTCTTTCAGAAGCTGTATGCTTCATAAAGTATACCGCGAAATAAGCGCCATGGATTTTTCTCTATTTTTATCTTCGCTGTAAAATTTATTAAATCTGCTTTACAACAAATTTCAAGTGCCTTTTTAACTTTTCCTTTCAATAATTGAATAAAAGGTCAGGTTTAATTTAAAACCTGACCTTTTGGTTATAGGAGAGAAATTAGCTGTTATTTTAGCTTTTCTCCGGCTTTTTATTTTTACTTACTTAATTATTTATTTTAATTGACAACACAAGTTTAACATGCTATTATATATAAAGTTAGTTGCTTCTAACCAAAGGGCAACTATTTTTAAAACAGTTAAGTTAGTTTGGACTAACTCA
>JAUUSE010000100.1:0-2750 GCA_030842085.1 Bacillota bacterium
TGGCGGTTAATATGGGGTGCCATGTAAACAGACACGCCCACGCGGTAATATAAGATTTAGCATATACGCTTTTTGCAGGCCGTTTATTATCTATTAAATATTTATTTTATTTTAAAAAAACATTAAATTTTGCAGCTTATTTTATATTATAATATTACATAAAGGGCGCGTATTCCAAAATTTGCCAGACGTGTCTGCAGCTTAGATAAAGCTTGGCAAATTCGGCAAATTTTATATGTGCCGTTTAAATCTAATAAAAGGGAGGATACTTATGAATATCACCATCACTGGAAGAAAAGTCAACGTACGCGATTCTTTTAAGGAGCGTGTGGAGAAAAAGCTCGGAAAGCTTGACAAATTCTTTAACGACGACGCCGATTGCCGTGTAACGGTAACAGTGGAGAAAAATCACCAGACGGTTGAGGTTACGATAAATACGCAGGGAATGTATATACGCGCAGAAGAATCCGCCCCAACAATGGAAGAATCCCTTGACAGGGTTGTAGATGTGCTTGTGCGCCAGGTGCGCAAGAATAAAACAAAGCTTGCAAAACGTCTGCGTCCATCGGCAAGCGAGCTTAGTGAGCTTAATATTCCGGAGCAGCCGGAAGAAACCGAAAGCTTTAATATTATCAGGAGCAAAAAATTCGACATTAAGCCCATGGATGTTCAGGAGGCTGTGCTGCAGATGAATATGCTCGGCCACAGCTTTTATATGTTCCGCAATGTGGACACAGGTGAGATAAACGTAGTATATATGAGAAAGAACAACACATACGGCCTTATAGAGCCGGAGGATGATAAGTAAGTTAATTTGTTCATACGGTTTGTCTTTAACTAATAAGCGGCAAAGCTTTATGAAAATACTTTAAATTAGGCTAATGACTATTGCAAGCCGGGGATATCATGTGTCGCCGGCTTGCAATACAGCTTAGCATAATTTAGCAGACTCATATTTATTAAATTGCCGTACGCTAAAAGCTGATTATGTTAAAAAGCTGCGGTTTTGACTATTTTGGCACAAATATATTTTATTTGTTAAATTCGCAAATGGGAAATAGTTAGTAAATATACAATGTTTATGAAAGAGGATTAATATTGAAATATAATTACGCTGCGACCTGCCTTTTCGGACTGGAAGGTCTTGTCGCCGACGAACTTAGAAAAATGGGCGCCGAAGAGGTGGCTGCAGAAAACGGAAGGGTGTTTTTCTCCGGCGGCGCCGATATACTCTGCCGCGCTAATATATGCTCGCGATTTGCCGAGCGCATAATGATTTATATGGGCAGTTTTAAAGCAGAAACGTTCGACGAGCTTTTTGACGGCGTAAAATCATTGCCGTGGGAAAGCTTCATAGGCAAAGACGATGCTTTTCCGGTAAAGGGCTGGTCGATAAACTCAGCGCTGCATAGCGTGCCGGGATGTCAGTCAATAATAAAAAAGGCGGTTGTTGAGCGGCTGAAATCGGTTTACGGGATTTCGTGGTTTAAGGAAAGCGGCGCTGCTTATAGAATATCATTTTCTATAATGAAGAATACAGCGTCGCTTTATATTGATACTTCCGGCGAGGGACTGCATAAGCGCGGCTATCGTCCAAGGTCTAACGCCGCGCCTATTAAAGAGACGCTCGCGGCGGCGATGGCTTATCTTACCGGAATATTTGACGATTCTTATGTATATGACCCCTTTTGCGGCTCCGGCACAATACTCATTGAAAGCGCGATGATGGCTGCGAATATATCACCCGGCGCAAAGCGCAGATTTGCCGCCGAAAGCTTTGGGCAGATAGATTTATCTGTTTGGAAAGCCGAACGCGAGAGAGCGCGCGACATTATAAAAAGAGACATAAGCTTTATGGCGTTTGGCTCTGATATAGACAAAGCGGCGGTTGCCCTTACCTTGTCAAATGCACAGTCAGCCGGAGTAAAGCAGTTTATAAAGGCTTATCCGGCAGATATAAGAGAATTTAAAGCTTTGGGAGAAAGCGGCAAGGTTATTACAAACCCTCCGTACGGCGAACGTCTGTCGGACAAAAAGCATGCCGCACAGCTTTATAAAATAATGGGCGAGCGGTTTATAAAACAGCCAGGGTGGAGATACTCAATAATAAGCCCTGATGAAAAGTTTGAGTCGATTTTCGGCAGAAAGGCCGACAAACGGCGCAAGCTCTACAACGGCATGATACAATGCCAGCTTTATATGTATTTTAAAGTCAAATAGCTGCATAATCTGTAGTATAATAGCGTGAATATATCAACTAATCTAAGCCAAAATGATATTATTATGTGGCCTTGTGTCCAAGCAAAATTAGTATTTTTAAAGTACATTATATATTTTCTTATAGCGCATCATCAAACCTATGCCAAATGTGCATATCAAAGATTATCAGATACTTATTAAGGCCGATTTTCTTATTAATCTTTATGATAGAGACGCAAGTGAAGATGCGATAAAGACGGCGCTAAAAATATTTTAATACTGATACGGTAACAAAAATATATAAGATAGTGCTTAAAGCCTGAGCAATATATAAAAATATATAAAACTGCGGGGATGTATATGCGGTATATATTTATAATTAATCCTGCTGCCGGCAGCGGAACCGGAGTACAGAAAATAAAGCCCAAAATTGAGGCTTATTTTACCGAGCATCCGGGAAATTATAAAATAATAGTTACATCAAAAAAGCGGCAGGGCATAGAGATTGCCAAGTCCGAAGCATTTTTAGGCGGAGAAGTGCGGATATACGC
>JAUUSE010000023.1:0-25747 GCA_030842085.1 Bacillota bacterium
GAGCAGCGGTCTCCAAAACCGCGTGCCGAGGGTTCAAGTCCTTCTGCCCCTGCCAGTGAAAAAGACACGGAAAGCCTTGATTTACCAAGGTTTTTCGTGTCTTTTTCGTTTGCTGAAAAGAGGTTGTCGGCGATGCGGTTTCCCCCTTTTATCCCCCGATACACCTCCTTTATCCCGAAAAAGGCTGTCAAAAAGGCTGTCAGAATTTCAGACGTCCAGTCTTCTCAGGAAAAGTCATACTACCTTTGAAATCGAGTGAAAGGAGTAGACTTATGCCTGCAACCAATGAAACCAAAACCCGCCGGGATAACGGCGAGAGTACTGCGCCCAAGCAGCGAAAAGACGGCCGGTGGTTCCGGCAGATCACTGTGGAGGGAAAAAAGAAGTTTATTTACGGAAAGGCCAAGGCGGAGGTCAACCAAAAATTCCAGGAATTCAAGAAGATGCTGGAAAGCGGAACCTACCGGGAAATTCAAAAACAGACCGTTGAGGAGTATATGCTGAACTGGCTGACCACCTACAAGCGAATCGAACTCAAGCCCAAATCCTATGACACGCTGGAAAGCACCATTCATCATCAGATTATCCCCTATTTCAAAGGAATGCAGTTCTTTACGCTGACTCATGACGACATTCAAAAATTCATCAATAAGCTGGACGGTGATGGTTACTCTTACTCCCAGATTAAAAAGGCGTATTTAGCTCTGAACGCCTGTTTCAAGTTTGCTATGGTCAAAGATCAGATCGTCAAAAATCCCTGCTTTGAAATCCGGCTGCCGAAGAAAGCGGAAAAAGGGATTAAAACGATAGACGTGTTGACGAAAGAACAGATGCGGGTGTATTGCCAGTTTGCCACAGAAAAGTACGGTAACGGGAAACCGGTGTATCGTCTTGGAAACGGATTGGTTCTCATCCTATTCACCGGCCTGCGGTTAGGCGAGGCACTAGGACTGCGATGGGAAGATATTGATTTTGAAAAACAAAGTCTAAACGTGGAGCGTACACTGGAATATGTCAAGAATCGAAACCTTGTTCCGGGAGGGCCGCGATATTGCTTTGTGGAGGGCAGCACCAAAACCACCTCCGGAGACCGCACCATTCCTCTCAACCAGACGGCGCTTCAGGCACTTCGGGAATTACAGAAAATCAACGGACAGTTTTCATTGGTGTTTGCAAATGCAACAGGGAAACCGATCAATCCGCGCAACCTGAACCGGGCACACGATTGTATTCTAGAACGGGCCGGAATCCCCCATATATACCATTTATCTGCTCGGCGGCAATTACACCGAAAGGTCTGCATTTGATTTAAAAACAGCGTTTGTCATGTCAGCTATTTTTATAGTGTTTGCAGTTTTTTTGTCCATACTGATTACAAATCGATTTTTAACAAAATTTGTTTTTAAAAAGATAGAAAAGCCGCTGGATATATTGTCCGGCGGTGTGCATGAGATTAGGGACGGTAATCTCGATTATCGAATTAAATATACGGGAGACGATGAATTTGCTCATGTTTGCTCGGACTTTAACGAAATGGCCGTCCGTCTGAAGCAGTCTGTAGAATTGACACAAAAGCAGGAGAAAAGCCGAAAAGAGCTGATTGCCGGAATTTCTCACGATATTCGCTCTCCGCTAACATCGATTCAGGCCTATGTGGAGGGATTGTTGGATGGCGTAGCAAAGACACCGGCTGTGCAGCGGCGATATCTGGAAACCATTAAAGCAAAAGCTGAAAATTTAGCTCACATTGTCTCACAGCTTTTTCTCTTTTCTCAAATGGAATTGGGCGAATATCCTGAAAATCCTTCTCTGATTCGTTTAGATAAAGTCATTTCGGAAATTGTATCATCGGAAGATTATAAAAAGAGCGGGCTTGATATCAGCATGGAGTTAATTCCCGCGGAAATTTACGCTGACCCCATACAAATCCGCCGTATTATAACAAACATTTTGGAAAACAGCCTAAAATATAAAAATAAGGAAAAAGGAATGGCGTGGATTAGGCTTGAGCAGACAGAATGCGGTTTACGGCTTACCTTTTTGGACGACGGCCCCGGTGTGCCGGAAGAATCACTTCCGCATTTATTCGAGGTATTTTACCGCAGCGACCCTTCAAGGCAACATCCTGATAAGGGCAGCGGGCTGGGGCTTGCGATTGTTGCCAACGCCATCCGCCGTATGGGCGGTACCGCACAGGCTTTTTGCGGCACACCGCATGGACTCGGTATCCGCATCGATTTACCCATAAAAGGAGAGAATCATGGCAAAAATTCTGATTGTTGAAGATGATGAGGCAATCGCCGCTATTGAGCGGGATTATCTGGAACTTGACAATTTCGAAGTAGAAATTGCACTGGATGGCATCGTCGGATTAAATCGCGGGCTTAGTGGAGATTTTGATTTGATTCTACTGGATTTAATGCTGCCTGGTATTGACGGCTTTTCTATATGCCGTAAATTGCGGGAAAAACTGAATATTCCAATTTTACTGGTTACAGCAAGGCAGGAGGATATTGACAAAATACGCGGTTTGGGGCTGGGAGCCGACGATTATATTGAAAAGCCATTTTCTCCAAGTGTTCTCGTGGCACGGGTAAAAGCAAATTTGGCGCAGTATCAACGCATTTTAGGTGTAAAAAAAGGCCCGTCTGAAATTGCTCTCGGAGCCATTCGTTTGAATACTGGAACACATCGCGTCTATGTGAATGACCGAGAGGTTGAGCTGAAAAACAAAGAGTACGAACTGCTTCTTTTCCTGATGCTTAATGTAGATATGGTATTTGACAGAGAAACTCTTTATGAAAAGGTTTGGGGAATGGATGCCATGGGCGATAATGCAACAGTGGCCGTACACATCAACCGTCTGCGCGACAAGCTGGAAGAAGATCCTGCAAGGCCCCGTTACATTGAAACTGTTTGGGGAGCAGGGTACCGTTTCAGGGGGTAAAATATAAATGTGGATTCTCTTTGCATTTGCATCTGCCTTTTTTGCGGGAATCACTGCTATACTTGCAAAATGCGGCATTAGAAAAACCGATTCTACTGTGGCAACGGCTATTAGGACGATTATTGTACTAGCTTTTTCATGTGTTATGGTGCTTGTCGCCGGCTCGTGGGGGCAAATTGTATCCATTGGTGGAAAAACATGGCTGTTTTTAATTCTGTCTGGCCTTGCCACTGGAGCGTCTTGGCTCTGTTATTTTAAGGCTTTGCAACTTGGAGACGTTAATAAGGTAGTCCCCATTGATAAATCCAGCGTAATTCTCACTATGCTGCTGGCCTTTATCTTCTTACATGAAAAGGTCGGCCTGTTTGGAATAGCCGGGATTATACTGATTGCTGCCGGAACTTTTCTGATGATTGAAAAAAAGGATATGACAGCTCAAAAACATGGTCAAAAAAAGAGATGGCTGCTCTATGCGGTGGGTTCTGCCGTTTTTGCCAGCCTTACATCTATTCTCGGAAAAATTGGAATTTCCGGCGTAGAATCAAATCTTGGTACTGCGATTCGCACCGCGGTTGTATTGCTCATGGCGTGGCTAATGGTATTGATTACTGGAAAGTCACACACTCTCAAAGAGATTTCTAAAAAGGAGCTGTTGTTTATCTGCCTTTCCGGCGTTGCCACAGGCGCTTCTTGGCTTTGCTATTATAAGGCGCTTCAAGATGGTCCGGCAAGCGTAGTTGTTCCCATTGATAAACTCAGCATACTTGTAACAGTTGCATTTTCATATTTTGTTTTCCGGGAACGGCTGTCGAAAAAGTCAGGTATAGGACTTGTTTTAATTGTCGCCGGCACATTGTCTATGCTTATTCAATAATAAATTTTTATTATTATAAAAAAATTAAACCGTATGCTAATGCGATTTTATGTTGCCAGTGCATACGGTTTTTTATTTATTTTATCTTCTGTTTATCTTTCGGTTAACTGCACTTTAAATCACAGCAGTATGCTTATTTTAAAAGGGAGGCATGGCTATTATGAATATAGATTTTTTATTTTAGATTGGATTCAGTCTCATTTGCGCTGCGGACTTTTGGATATAGTCATTCCAATTATAACAAGCTTAGGCAATGGAGGCGCAATATGGATTTTATGTTCTATAACACTACTTATATTTCCTAAAACGCGCCGGGCAGGTGCAAGCATTCTCGTCGCACTTATTTTAGAAACTTTGTGCTGCAATTTGTTTTTAAAGCCTTTCGTGGCAAGAGCAAGACCTTGTGATGTGAACACGGCAGTAAATCTGCTGATAGCAAGGCCAACGGATTTTTCTTTTCCATCTGGGCACACAGGCTCGGCCTTTGCTGCAACAGCTGCCCTGTATTTTGAAAAAAGCCGTTTGTGGATTCCCGCCGTTGTTTTATCCACCTTGATTGCTTTTTCGAGATTATATCTATATGTACATTATCCGTCTGATGTTTTTGCCGGTATGATGATTGGAATTATGTCTGGATGGGTTGGAAACTCGATTACACAATTAATGAAAAGACAATTTTATAAAAGAAAGGTATAAATTTAAACTGAAAGGAGTCTTTGAAATGCAGGAGTGGATGCTTTCATTCATTAATCAATTTGGATATTTGGGAATTTTTCTTCTGATTTTTATTGAAAATGTTTTTCCGCCAATTCCCTCAGAAGCAATTCTTTTATTCGGAGGCGCCCTGACCGTTACAGCTGCATTAAATATTCCGGGGACAATTTTGGCTGCTACGGCCGGCTCTTTATTAGGCGCCGTGGTACTGTATGCATTAGGCAGAATTTTTCAGGCGGAACGGCTGAAAAAGCTATTTTCCGGCAAATTTGGAAAAATTACGCATCTTCGCCCTGAGCATGTCGAAAAAGCAGAGCGATGGTTTAAAAAGTATCAAGGAAAAGCTGTGTTGATTTGTCGCTGCATTCCCTTGGTAAGAAGCTTAATATCGGTACCTGCAGGATTTGCTAAAATGTCATTGCTCCGCTTTTTACTTCTAACTATGCTGGGCAGCGCTGTATGGAATACGGTGTTGGTCTGTATTGGTGCCGGGCTCGGAACCGCATGGGAAAAAGCTATGCCTTACTTCGATAATTATACCTATATTGTTGTAGCCGTTTTAGGAATTGTGGTACTGGTAGGCAGTATTTTTTACCTTTGGCGCAAGCACAAAAGACAAAGCAGGTCATAAAAACTTATTATTTATTTTTAAGTGTGTTCGCAATTACAAAGGCATATGCCTAAATTTCAAAATTTAGTCATAAAAAACAGGCTGGGCGGAAAGACATCTTTTTTCTGCTCAGCCTGTTTAATTCGCTTTTGTAAACTCTTCAATCAGATTTTAATCTGTTGTGCTTATTTTCTCTCATAATTTCCTGTGATGCCGATGGTATTATTGATAGATAGCGCTATAACCGCACGTCAATGGCTATTATAATATTCAAAGATAAGCCATCGCTTTATCCAGACCATCTCATGATATATGCTCACGTCAGAACAGACTATCAGTTACACACACAATCAGAAAGATTTCCGTTTTTTTGGGCCTGCTTATCCGACAGCGCCAATTCTTCCGTTACACGAACGCCAATGGGATTTGGATTGTCTTTAAATTTTACAAACTCAATTCTTTGCTGTAAAATCTCTTCTCTACTATCCATACCATTGACTTTGACCGTATAACAAATTTCCTCCCAGTCAGCCTTAATAATCATGTTCTCAAAAGCTCCCCCGTACATAGTGTAGTTCTCAATAGCTTACCTATCATATTTTTCTTCTGCTCCATTATCCGCCGATGACTCTAAATTGTAATGCGCCTCCGGTCCATACGGACCTTGCCTCCTCATACTTATCTTTTCCTCCTCGTCCCCAGCTCTTGCATCCTATACCTTGTCATTATATTAATCGTTTCTATGCGCTCTTAAACAAATACGGCAACCGGGTGTTCTTCCGGTCGCCATATTGTAGTTTCGAATATACTATTTGCATCTTCTATTGATGTTATATACTATAGAAATTTTTTAAATATCAGCAGGTTAGCTTTTCAAATACTGATACTACATATTCTGCAATTTTACAATCCTGCTCCTCTGTCCCACCGCCGACACCAATTCCACCTGCAATCTTCCCATTTACAAACAGGGGATACCCGCCGGCTACAAGTGTAATTTTTGAATCGTTTGTCTGAATTGACATAAGTGAAGCTCCCTCAGCGGCAGCAGCTGCAACATCTTTTGTTTTACATTGTGTCACAGCCGCCGTATATGCTTTTCCAGGAACAAGAGTAATGCTCAGCACAAGCGCCTCGCCATATCTGCGATATACCCTTGGCAAACCGTTTTCATCACTGATTGCAAAACTAATATCGATACCGATTTCTCTGCTTTTTTCTTTTGCAGCGGCACACAGCTTATCACATAGTTCATCCGTTAAAATCATTTTGAAAACCTCCGCACTTATAAATTGACGCTAGAAAAATTTTTCCTGCATTAATTTAATTATAGCAAGTGTGCCGCTTATTTTTCTTGCCCGTTTCTCTAAAAAATTTGCTTATTCTTTAAAGCGCCTTTTAAGCCTTAAAATATCTTGTTTCGGAGCTGTACCAAACATTTTTTGGTAATCTCTGGTAAACTGTGAAAGGCTTTCATATCCTACATTGGCAGATGCTTCGGTTACATTTTTGCTTTCATCTAACATCAGCCTCCTTGCTTCTGTAAGCCGCAATCGCTTTTGGCACTGAAGCGGTCCCATTCCTACGGCGTTTTTGAATTTCTTATGAAATAGAGAAACGCTCATATTACGCTGCTCAGCCAATTCTTCTACTGTAAATGAATTACGAAAATTCTCTTTTATCCAGCTATTCGCTTCATAAATTTCGTCGGCCTGCCCAATATTTACAATGCTTTGAAGAAACTGTCTGCCGCATGAGCCGCAGAGAAGATAGTAAATTATCTCCTGAGTGATATTTTTTATCAAAAATTCAGACATGAGTGTTTGCCGCATAACAGGGAAAAATCTGTAAGCTGATTTAATGACCATATCATCTGCCTCAGACATTGACTGTTCTTTTAAACTTTCATTTATAATTTTATTTGTCATGTCGTTATCAAGGCCTAAAACCGACGTTATTACATCATTCACTGTAAACTCAATAGAAATCGCCAAGAAGTCATTATGCTTAGAAAAGCTCAAAACTGTGCCGTACATAGGAGTATCAATTTTTGAAACAGAATATTGCTCTGCAACATAATCCATAATTCCAGAAGGCGTATATAACCTCAGCATACCGTCAAGTATTATATAAAGATATGGATTGTCAGTCTGCGGCATTTGAATTTTGTCGCTCGTAAAACGCCATGCCGTTACAAAAGGAGTCCACGTTTTATTGTGTCCGAGATGGGTACAAAGACTACGTACTTCATGCTGCAATTTTTCGATAATATTAGTCATAATACTCACCACATAATTTATGATTGTCCTTTTATTATATACTATCCTCTGCGCTTTTTCTACAGTATCTATGTTTTCTGTCATTACTCTGCTAGTAGGTTTTAAACGACTTTATTTATATCCTTAACAGAATAAGAGTTCAAAAAAACCTGCATAATGGTGCCGCTCCAGAATTGACTTTATATGCGCATTGTGGTCAAATCGTATTTTTTGTAAAAACATCCTATTTCACCGGCTTTGAGAGTACTCACTCAAACGTGATGTATAAAATTTCTATCAGCCGTTTGCGCTTATACCGTCCCGCATTAAAAATATATTTTTAGAGTATACAGCAATAAAAAGACCATAATATTTTTATGTATTAAGCGTAAAAAATACTGCTTTTATTCAGAATGTTGACTGCACAATAAAAGACTCTGTTTGTCTATTGTAAAATTCTGTTTATATTTTCGCAAAGAGCTATTGACTTCTTATTACGTGTATCTTATACTATATGTACTTGTGGTGGAGTCTGTCAAAGAGAAGATTTTGTATTTATTATCGGGATTTATCAGATGCGCTGCTAATTGTTACTTTAAATAAGAAGGACGGGGCTTCGCTATAGAATGCCTGTCCAGCAGACTGTAGATAAAGTCCCGGACAGTTCCGGGTTTTTTTATTATTTAAATTTTATCTTACCTTTCCTGCGGAATAACACCGCTGAGAATAATAAATATGTGCTGTTTATACGGCCTGCACAAATTGTTGAGGTGGTGCATTATTTAATAGTTTGTCTCATGCCGATTTTACAATGAATTGATTTTTAACAGGTGAAAGGAAAAATGGAAAACAATAATAAGATACAAACTGACACACAGGACATTAAACAGAAAATACTTCGTGCGAATTCTGTAGAGGCTTGCAAACTTCTGGCTTCCGACATGCGCGGACTTTCCCAGGAAGAAGCTGAAAAGCGATTAGAAAAGTATGGAAAAAATGAGCTGGCGCAGAAAAAACAAACCAGTATGTTTAGAAAGTTGCTCGCCAATTTTACCAGCCTTATGGCGTTGCTGCTGTGGGCCGGCGGCATTATGGCATTCATTTCTGGCGCGCCGGAGCTTGGAATTTCGATTTTCTGCGTTAATTTAATTAACGGATTATTTTCTTTTTTCCAAGAATTTAAAGCAGAAAAAGCCACTAATGCTCTGCAGAAAATGCTGCCTTCTTACGCCCGTGTAATTCGCGACGGCAATGAGATGAAAATACTCGCGTCTGAAATTGTTCCGGGAGATATTATGCTTTTGGAAGAGGGCGACCGTATAAGCGCCGACGCCAGAATTCTTACAAGCAATGATTTTCGCGCCGACCAGTCTACTCTGACGGGTGAGAGCAATCCCATCCGCAAAAGCGGAGATGCAATGCAGCAGGAATGCAGTTATTTAGAAGCAGAAAACATGGTCTTTTCCGGTACATCTGCCGCAGCCGGCACCTGCCGTACGCTTGTAGTGGCCACGGGTATGGACAGCGAGTTTGGAAAAATTGCCAACCTTACACAGAATACCGAAAAAAGCCTTTCTCCGTTGCAGAAAGAGCTTAATATTCTGACAAAGCAGATTGCCGCCATTGCTTTCGGTATTGGACTTGTTTTTCTGCTGATAGCTGTGCTGTTTGTCAAGGATCCGTGGGCGGAAGCTTTCCTGTTCGCTTTGGGAATGGTCGTCGCTTTTATCCCTGAGGGATTATTGCCCGCGGTTACGCTTTCGCTTGCTTTAGCCGTGCAAAAAATGGCCAAGGAAAACGCGTTGGTTAAAAAGTTGTCTGCCGTTGAAACCCTCGGCTGCACCAATGTTATATGCTCTGATAAGACAGGAACACTTACTCAGAACGAGATGACCGTTAATCATTTATGGATGATGCATACTGAGATGACTGTCAGCGGCGAGGGTTATGCTCCTAACGGAGAAATTAGAGATGGTGACACTGTTGTAACGGCTCAGAAAAGCAATGCTTTAAACCTCCTCCTCAACGGAGCAGCGTTGTGCGCAAACGCCAAGCTTATTCCTCCGGAAGAAGGAAAAGATAGATATACGGTACTCGGCGACCCTACTGAGGCGTGCCTCGGAGTGGCGGCGCGCAAGGCCGGTATTGATATTGAAAAAATGAACCAAAATTTCCCGCGGATTATGGAACTCCCATTTGATTCCAGAAGAAAACGTATGACCACTATTCATCAGATGCGTGAACGCTTTGAGGGAAGCAGCCGAATTGCCTTTTTGAAGGGTGCTCCTAATGAAATTATTGAGCTGTGCAGCCGCTACTATGATGTTTCTACCTCACGGACGATGCGGCAGGAGGACAAAGAGCGGATTATGGCAGCTAATGACAAATATGCCAGAGAAGGGCTGCGCGTTTTGGCAGTCGCCTATCGTCCACTGAGAAAAGATGATGATACTCTACCGGATTCAATTCGTGAATACAGCATTGAAAACATCGAAAGGGATTTAACTTTTATTGGACTTGTCGCGATGCAGGACCCGCCGCGCAGTGAGGTAAAGGATGCTGTAAGTCTGTGCCGCAGCGCCGGAATTAAAATTATTATGATAACCGGCGACTATGGACTTACCGCCGAAAGCATTGCACGTAAGATAGGAATTATTCAGAGCGACGACGCAAGGGTAATATCCGGCAGCGAGCTGGCTGAGATGGATGATGAAGCCTTAAAGCAGGCTCTTGAGGGCGAAGTCGTGTTTGCTCGTATGGCTCCTGAGCAGAAATACAGGATTGTCTGCGCACTACAGGAAATGGGAAATATTGTTGCTGTAACGGGCGACGGCGTCAACGACTCCCCCGCCCTTAAAAAGGCCGATATCGGCATTGCCATGGGAATTACCGGCACTGATGTGGCAAAAGAAGCTGCTGATATGATTTTGAGCGACGATAATTTTGCCACTATTGTCCGCGCTATTGAAGAAGGCCGTACAGTATATAATAATATACGCAAGTTTTTACGGTATATTTTTGACAGTAATACGCCGGAAGCAGCGGCGCCGGTCGCTTATTTGCTGTCCGGAGGCTTAATACCCTTGCCGCTGACCGTTATTCAGATTTTGACTATCGATATCGGTACAGATATGGTACCGGCGTTGGGACTGGGCGCTGAGGCTGCTGAAGCCAATGTAATGCAAAAGCCGCCGCGCTCAAAAAAGGAACGGCTGTTAAATTGGAATGTAATACTTATAGGCTTTATATGGTATGGCCTGCTGGGAACCTCATTTGCTTTGGGCGGATATTTCCTTGCAAACTTCCTTAACGGCTGGCCGAGCGTTCCACTGGCGGCTGAGGGCACCGCAGTTTATAATCAGGCTACAACAATGATGCTTGCCGGCGTCGTCTTCTCGCAGATTGGCATGGTAATGAACAACCGCACCGACTATGAATCTGTGTTTAAGAGAGGACTTTTCAGCAACCGTTATATCAATGCAGGATTAGTAATTGAAATTCTTTTGCTGATTGCTGTTATATATGTCCCATTCCTGCACGGAATATTTAACACTGCGCCGATTGGTGTTATTGAGTGGATATATTTAATTTGTATTCCGTTTATTGTGTTTGGGATTGAAGAAGGAAGAAAGAAGATTATGCGTAAAATTAGAGCGAAAAGGGGCGAGAATAAATGAAAGTAGTAGTTATAGGATGTGGCAAATTCGGAGTTATGGTGTCGGAACAGCTTGTCCGGAAAAACCACGATGTAGCAATTATAGACAACAACCCGGAAGCTTTTCTTGCGCTGAGTGAGGAATTTACCGGGCGCACAGTGTGCGGCATAGGCTATGACATAGAAGTGCTTGAGCAGGCCGGCATTGCCACTGCCGATGTGCTCATAAGCTGTGCCAGCAGCGACTCGCTGAATGCAGTTGTCGCCAATATTGCAAAAAATATATTCCATGTTCCTACTGTTATAGCTCGCATGTATGACCCCATAAGGGCGAGAATGTTTGAGTCTATGGGAATTTATACCGTATCTATTACCAGGCTTGGCGTGGATAATATTATGGAATGTCTTGAGGGGCACAGAAGCTGGCGTGTTATCCGCAAGCTTGGCAATGAAGATGTACAGTTCTTAAAGGTTCGTGTGCCAAATGCATTAGTCGGCACCAAGCTCTCAGATTTGACGGTAGAGGGTAAAATGAATTTAATCGCACTTGAGAGGCATGGGCATTCCATGCTGCCTGAAACGGACATGTGCTGTGATTATAACGATATGCTGTATTTAGCTGTGCGCAGGGATTATCTGGTACAGGCTAGAGAAATGCTGCAGCTGTAGGTGGAAAGGAGACAGGCAATGAAAATCATTATTGTTGGCGGCGGCCAGGTGGGCGCATACATTGCAAGCCTGCTCATTGATAATGGAAACAACGTTACGGTTATTGAGAACAAGGAAAGAGCCATTCAGGCAATGAAGAAAAATGGTCTTCCCGATGACGCTATACTCGTCGGCGACGGCACTGACGCATTGGTGCTTGAAAAGGCCGGCGTCATGAACTGCAGTGCTCTTGTATGTGCAACGGGTCTTGACGAGGTTAACTTGACTACGGCAATGATGGCAAAATTTGAATATGATGTGCCGAAAGTCGTTGCACGTGTAAATAATCCGAGAAACGCGCGCCTATTTAATGCCGGCATGGGTGTGGATGTTAAAATGAATCAGGCGGATATTATAGGCCACATGATTGCTGATGAAATGAATTATCACTCTATTATGACGCTTATGAAGCTCTCAAAGGGAGAGTACTCGATTGTTCGCGTATATGTCGATTATCGTTCTCCTAATGTTGATAAAACTATTGCGGAGATTAATCTGCCTGCACAAACGGTGCTTATTGCAATTTATGAGGACGACACTCTTATTATCCCTCACGGTGAAACAGTGATAAGAGCGGGTCAGCATATTCTTGCTTTTGCCGACGAAACCTCTATGCAGGAGCTTAATCGGATTTTTGGTTCTGATATAGCTTGATTTATCTATTTCCCGCGTGATGCACATTTATCTGTTGCGGCGCTCTTGCGCATTATTAAGATATTAGACGAAGCGTATGCGCATCGAGCACCTGATGTGTATCTTGCATATTGTAGGTTATATTGGGGATATCAGATAGGTTTAAACAAAAATAATCATATATGTCCGCAGACTTTTTTGTCTGCTTGCAGCGGCTGGCGGTATGCCTTTTCTGGCGTACTGCCAGCTTTGATTTTTAGCGGCTTAAAAGCGAATGTTTTGTTATCTGCAAAGTCGGTAATCATTATTTTAAAACTTACGTTTCCCATATTCAAAAATTTATGCTTCACAAAAGAGTAAAATTTTGTTAAAATATTATCAGTTTGATTTTAAGGAGCTTATTATGAATAAAACAGCTATATGTACCGACAGCAACAGTGGCATTACTCAGTCAGAAGCTAAAGACCTTGGCGTATTTGTGCTGCCTATGCCCTTTGTCTTAAACGGAAAAGCCTGCTTTGAAGACATTAATCTTACTCAGGCTGAATTTTACGATGCTCTCGCTAAAGGAGCGGAAATTTCCACGTCGCAGCCGGCTGTCGGAAACGTTACCGACTTATGGGGACGTATTCTGGAAAATTATGATGAAATTGTGCATATACCCATGTCAAGCGGTCTGAGCGCTTCATGCCATACGGCTTCTATGCTCGCCGAAGATTTTGGCGGAAAGGTAGAAGTCGTAAATAATCAGAGAATATCGGTTACGCAGCGGCAGTCGGTGCTCGACGCTTTAGAAATGGCAAACAACGGCATAAGCGCCGCTGAAATTAAAGCACGCCTTGAGGCGGCAAAATTTGAATCGAGCATTTATATTATGGTGGACACGCTTAAATATCTTAAAAAAGGCGGAAGAGTTACTCCCGCGGCGGCAGCTATCGGCACAGTGCTGCAGATTAAGCCGGTGCTGCAAATTCAGGGTGAAAAGCTTGACGCTTTTGCAAAGGCTCGCGGAGTTAAGCAGGCTAAAAAAATACTTATAGACGCTATGAAGTCCGACTTTGAGGGCAGATTTGCCGACTGCTCTACCCCGGACAAAATGCATCTTGAAATGGCTTACACATATAACACCGAGGCGGCGCTGGAATTTAAATCAGAGGTTGAACAGGCTTTTCCTGGGTTTGACATACACATGGATCCACTTTCACTCAGCGTTTCCTGCCATATCGGCCCCGGCGCGCTGGCTGTTGCCTGCTCTAAAAAAATTGATACAAAATAATTTTGGCCACGCGGTCTGAGATGCATAGCTTTATCGATAGCATACTCTCATAATTTGAGGAAGTAGCAAGATTGCTGTCGCGGCTATATGCAATTTTATGAGATTGATATTTTACATTTAATGGCCTGACTATTTTTGTAAAACTATAATTGAATATACGATTATATAATCATGCGGATATTATATTTATACAAAAGCGGAAATTAAGTCTTGCGATTAGTCTATCAGAGCAGTTTTATATATCCAGGCGGCACGTGGTGCGAAACAGCCCTACTAATTTCCCGCATTTTAAAAATATGCAAAGTATTTTTATGTGTGATAAAAGCTTATATATCTGCGAATATAAATTTATAGAATTATTTATGTATTGCAATTTACACTATCGGGTAATATACTAATAACTAAGATATGCAAATGAAAGGATGAGAACTTATGACAGTTACTAAAGATACATTAATAGGTGAAATTCTCGACGCCGATATGACCACTGCCGAATACTTCCTTGAGATGGGCATGCACTGCCTTGGCTGCCCTGCTTCAAGAGGCGAGAGCATTGAGCAGGCCTGTGAGGTACACGGCGTTGACGTTAACGAGCTTATAGAAAAGCTCAATTCACATATGAATGCATAGTTTATGCAAAATTTGAGCAACAGGCTGCAGACGGCGGCTCAGTTTTGCAGAGACGGCGCCGCTATTGCCGATATAGGCACTGACCACGCTTATCTGCCAATATATCTTGTGCAGACAGGCAGGGCTGTTAGGGCAATAGCTTCTGATATAGCGCCGGGGCCGCTTAATTCTGCTAAAAAAAATATTGATGCAGCAGGGCTTGCCGGCTTTATCGAATTAAGGCTTGGCAACGGCCTTACCACTATAGGCGCCCAGGACGCAGATGATATTTTTATCTGTGGAATGGGCGGTCTTGTTATGTCTGAAATGATTGACAACGCCGCATGGCTTAGGCAGGGTGGCAAGCGGCTAATTTTGCAGCCTATGACTAAGGCGTATGAGCTTAGAAAATTCTTGTTCTCAAGCGGATTTGATATTATAGCCGAAAAGGCAGTGCGCGACGCACAGAAAATATACACAGTCATGTGCGCTGAGTATGCCGGAAGCGTGGATTATGAAGATTTACTCTGCTACACCGGCCGGCTTGCTCCGGGCACTGATGCTTTTGCCCGTGATTATCTTATAAAGGTATGCTCTGACCTTGACAACAGGATAAACGGCGCTAAGGCTACGGGAGACTATGCCGCCGCATCGTACTTATTATCTATAAAGGCAAAGATTGAAGAAATTACCGATGTCAAATGAGCCGCAAGTTTATTTTTAAGCTTATACTGTGCAGATTAGGCATTTAAAAACAACATCTTTTTATCATGATTTGGCACTGCATTTATAAACGCAGGATTTATTCTCTTATTTGTTTTAGGGAGGCGGCAATATGTGTACCGTCGGAGATATTTATAATTATATTGATAAATTTGCTCCATTTGAAAGCTGTGCAGAGTGGGACAATGTCGGGCTGCTTGTCGGGGATAAATCTAAGGCTGTGAAAAGAGCCGCTGTGGCGCTTGATATTACTCCTCACAATGTTATGAAAGCCGCTGAGGCAGGATGTAATCTGATTATAAGCCATCACCCGGTTATATTTCACCCCATTAAAGCTCTGAACTCTCAGAGCGCGTCATACCTGCTCGCTAAGTATGACATAAGCGCGATTTGCGCGCATACTAACCTTGACGCGGCGGCGGGCGGCGTAAACGATGTTTTGGCAAATGTCATTGGATTAAGAGATGTAAGACCAATATATTCTAAAGAAAGCGAAAATTTGGCCTTTGGAAGACTTGGCGTGCTTACACAAAGCATTAAGGCAAAGGATTTTGCACAGGTCATAAAAGAGCATCTTGGTGCGCCGCGCGTGGACTTTACCTGCGGTGATAAAGAAATAAAAACCGTTGCCGTATCCTCCGGCAGCGGGGCGGATTTATATATTGACTTTTGCATTGAGAGCAATATAGACGCGTTTGTTACATCTGAGATTAAGCACCACCAGTATTTGGAGGCGGTGCAGGCGGGATTATGCATTATTGACGCTGGGCATTTCTGCACCGAAAGAATTATCTGCAAACCTCTTGCGGATATGCTATCCGCTGCATTTTCCACCGCAGAATTTGTTATTTTGGACGAAGTTGCACCTTATCAAAGTCTGTAGGTTCATATATCTGGTTTATCTCTGCTTTTTGCGGATTTTGCCTTTATCTCTAATTATCGCATGACGCGCGTATATTTTTGTCGGCGGCAATGAGCTTTAAAATATATCGGTGCATATAGAAATCCGCATCCACACTATTTATGGATGCTGCGCATTTATATCTGAAAAGTGATAAAAGCTTTGTGCGGACGGCTGAGTGTTAATATTTTACAAATTTACACAGTCTGCGGTAAGATGCTAGGAGCACTATACTGAAGCGGCGCCGTTGCACAGATGATATGCTGTTCGCGGCAGAGTTTGGAAAAACATTTAAATTTAACTTTACTATTTACGAAAGGACATGCTTAAAATGGCGTTTGACGGCACAATACTGCACCTGGTAGCGCAATCGCTCAGGCCGTACATCGGCGCAAGAGTGCAGAAAATTTATCAGCCGATGAAAGACACCGTTATAATATCGCTCAAGTCCAAGGATGCTTCCGGACGGCTGATTATATCTGCATCAGCCGGGCTGCAGCGGATACATATTACTCAAAGCAGTGTGGAAAATCCGGCTTCGCCGCCCATGTTCTGCATGCTGCTGAGAAAGCACCTTTCCAGCGCTATGCTCACAGATATTTATCAGCTTGGTATGGACAGGGTGATATTTTTAAAATTTGATTCAATAACTGAAATGGGCGACCATGCCGATATTATCGTCGTTTTTGAAATGCTCGGCAGGCAGTCTAATATACTGCTGTGCAGAGCGGAGGAGGATAAGCTCAAAATACTCGACTGTCTGCGCAGAACCGACGCTGCATCAAAAAGGGTATTGCTGCCCGGCGTCTTTTATGAGCCGCCCGAAAGCAGCGGCAGAATAAATATTTTGCAGCTTTCTGCCGAAGATACGGCGGAAAAAATTGTTTCCTCCGCCCGGCCGGCTGAGAGCGCCCTGCGCGACGTTGCCGACGGATTTTCTCCTATTGTCGCAAGGGAATTCGCCTTTAGGTGTAAAGATAATACTACAAACTTTATCTCTGTAAAGGCGGAGATTGAGAAGCTTAAATCCTGCATCGAGTCGGGCGGACAGCCGGTCATGCTCTACGATGAAAATGATATTCCCTTCGATTTTACCTTTTTTATACCCAAGCAATATGGAAACAGTGTTAAATATAAAACTTTTGACAGCTATAACAGCCTGCTTGATGAATATTTCACCGAACGCGATGTAAAGCAAAAGCAAAGGGAACTTTCCTCTAAGCTTATAAAGCATGTGACAAATCTTGCGCAAAGGGCTGAAAGGAAGCTTCATGCAAGAGAAGCTGATTTTATAAAAAGTAAGAAGCGCGAGCATCTCAGAATTTACGGCGAGCTTATATGTGCAGGTATGCATAATATAAGTCCCGGCGCCTCCTTTTTTGACACGGAGGACTATTACAACGATATGCGTCCCATACGTGTTCCGCTCGACCCGGCGCTGTCGGCGGCCGGCAATGCGCAAAAATATTTTAAGGAATATAAAAAGGCGGCTTCGGCAGAAAAAATGCTCTCTACCCTTATTGAGCAGAATAAGGATGAATGCAGGTATCTTAACTCTGTGCTTTATTCCCTTTCACGTTCTGAAAGCGCCAACGAGATTGACAGTATATATGCCGAGCTTGTCGAAGAGGGTTATATAAAGCGCAAATCCAATTCAAAGTCCAAGCCGCAGGCGCTAAAGCCTCTCTTGTTTACGTCTTCTGACGGATTTAAAATTACGGTCGGCAGGAACAACCGCCAAAACGACGTCTTGACGCTAAAAACCGCTGACAAAAATGATATATGGCTGCACGTTAAAGATGCGCCGGGTTCTCATGTAATTATTGAGGCGGGCGGCGCCGACGTACCTGACAGCACTATAATGGAGGCGGCTGTAATTGCCTGCACTTACTCCTCTGCGGCTATGTCCGCCAACGTTCCCGTAGATTATACGCAGGTGCGAAACGTGAAAAAGCCAGCAGGTGCTAAGCCGGGAATGGTGATTTATAAAACCAACCGCACAGTATATGCTACTCCCTCTAAGGACTTATGCAACCGGCTGCAGGTGAAATGAACTGATTTATATAAAAATTTAACCATTACACGATTTTTAACACTATTAAATCGGAGATGCCCAGCTGTCATCTGCGATAACGCGGCTGATGCTCATTTACTCGCTTAAGCAATAATAGATTGCTTAAGTTTTTAAAGCTCTATATTTAATAGATATTGTTGCAGTCTGTATTGCTGCAAATTAAAATTCACTTATAAAATCACTATACAACTGACTTTACAGCGGATGTCTATTGATAATGCACTTTATAAATCTGCTTTTTGCCAAAGAGGCAGCTTAGTCCCCGTCGCTATAAATTTTGCGGTGGGGACTGTTTTTGTTGCTTTGAACATGATTCTCCGGCTCTATCAGGGTTTTGTCATCCCCGTGGCAAGAACGATAAAAGAACAAGCCTCTCTATTAATAGAGCGGCTTGTTTATAAGCTAAATGTTTTTATTTATAACCGTTGGGATTGTTCTTTACCCAGCGCCATACGTCCTCGCACATTTTTTTAAGGTCGCGTTCCGTTTCAAATCCGAGCACCTTTTTAGCCTTTTCCGGCGACGAATAGACCTCCGCTAAATCGCCGGTGCGGCGCGGCAGTATTTTATAAGGAACCTTTACGCCGGTAGCTTCCTCGAACGTATTTATAAGCTCAAACACGCTATAGCCTTTGCCGGTGCCTAAATTTATCGCATTTACTCCCCTATGATTTCTTACATAGTTTATTGCTTTTACATGTCCTATCGCTAAATCCACCACGTGTATATAGTCGCGTATGCAGGTACCGTCCGGCGTGTCGTAATCATCGCCGTATACCGTAAGCTCTGTCTGCCCGCCGTCCAGCGGCTTGCCGCTCGCTATCCTCGTTATGCGCGGCATAAGATTATTCGGTATGCCGTTCGGGTCCTCGCCTATGAGACCAGACTCGTGTGCACCTATCGGATTAAAATATCTCAGCAGCGCCATGCTCCAATCATTGTCGGAAGCATATAAATCTTTAAGCATTTCTTCTATAAAGAACTTAGTGCGTCCGTACGGATTGGTAACCTTACCTGTAGGCATATCCTCCGTCATAGGCGCTTTGTTGTCGCCGTACACTGTCGCAGACGATGAGAATATTATGCGCTTTACGTTGTGCTTCTTCATTATCTCAAGCATTGTTACGGTACCGCTCATGTTATTGTCATAGTAATCGAGCGGTATAACACAGCTTTCTCCCACAGCCTTAAGGCCCGCAAAATGTATTACTATGTCTATATCGTTTTCTGTAAATATACGCTCAAGATTTGCGGCGTCGCGAATATCGCACTCTTCTATCTTAAAGCTGCGGCCGGTTATCTCCTTTACCCTTTTTAGAGATTCGCTGCAGGAATTGACATAATTGTCCAGAGCAATTATATCCTCGCCTCTGCTGAGCAGCTCAACACATGTGTGACTGCCGATATATCCCGCTGCGCCTGTTATCAGTATTGACATACAATCACCTTTCATTACTGCAATTCTTTTATTATTCTTTCTACTGTATTTCCCATATCATTATACTTTATTTCCATGTCTGCCACAAGCTTAAATTGCGTTCTGCACCTGTCTAAATTATGATTTGGACGGTGTATTTTGAAATATGTATCCCCTTCTAAATAATCCGTAAGAAAACGTATTCCGCATTCAAACGTCATTATCATAGCCGACATGGGCATAAGAGATGTTTCGCCCTCTGTAAGGCTGCCGCCTGACGCTTCTATATAGCCTTTGGTAAAGGCCTCAAACAAGCCTAAATCAAAGTTTACCTTAGATAGGTCGGTTTCGTCTTCTGCCCCAGTAGAGGCGCTGAAGCGTATGGCATCTCCATAATCATAAAGAGCTGAGCCGGGCATTACCGTGTCTAAATCTATTACGCATATGCATTTCTGCGTCGCAGCATCTACAAGCGTGTTGTTGAGCTTTGTATCGTTGTGCGTAACTCTGAGCGGAATTCTTCCTTCTTTTAGAGCATCGGCTATTTTTGCCGCCATCTCAGTCCTGGATAGCGCAAACTCTATCTCCTCTTTTACCGACTGGGCACGGCCCATTTTATCCTCTGCTATAGCTTTTTTCAGCGTTTCCATTCGCTTTGGCGTATTGTGGAAATCCGGTATTACCTCTGCAAGCGTTTCGGCTTTATAATCCGCTAAATCCCTTAAAAATCCGCCGAACGCACTGCCGCAGCTGTATAAGTCGTCGTTCGTCCTCGCACTCTGCAGTGTTATCGTATCCTCTATAAATACATATACGCGCCAGCAGCTGCCCTCTGCATCTTTGTAATACGGAGCACCGTCTTTTGTCTTTATCACCGTCAGCGTTTCGCGGTCAGGGTCGCCGCCGCGCGCCGTTATTTTATCTCTAAGATATGACGTTACTCCTAAAATGTTATTCATAAGGCCGTCTACGTCGCTGAAAATATTGTTGTTTATGCGCTGTAAAAGGACCCTATACTTATTTCCGCCATTGTCTAAATATACTGCGTATGTGTCGTTTATATGGCCGCAGCCATAGGCCTCCGACTTTATGAAATCGCCATAAACGCAAAATTGCGACATCACCGATTTGAAATCACAGCTCATTTTTTATTCTCCTGCTTCGTTATAAAAATTATTTATATAATTCGCTAAAATCTTAGCTTTCCGCCTATATTTTATATTCCGCTTATTAAGTCCAGTATAGCCTAATGTCTTTTAACAAGACGTTAGGCTTTAACTGTTTTAAAGTTATCATAATATTTAAAGCTTAATCCGACTGCCGATGCAAAGCTATCGAGCACTTTTATTAATTCCAAAGCTTTTTGGGGTATTTGCCGGCGGCTGTCATTTCCCTAATTGCAGCTTCAACCACTGGTTTATCCTGACGATATGTAACGCCGAACCATTTGTCGTTGGTCTTTAAAACCTTTACATTGCATTTACCCTCTTTAAGCAATGTGTCAACCGCCGTTGGAAGATAAAATTCCGCCTTAAGGTTGCCCATGTTCTCGTCTAAGAAATTAGGGAACATTCCTTTTATCTCCGGCAAAAACTCTTTCGTAAAGCCCCAGCAGTTCATAGACACTATGCTGTCGCTGTCCAGCTCATGCCATGTCTCTTCGTCCTCAGTATAGCAGATTTTATCGCCTTGGTACATTATCTTCGTGCGCTCGACAATGTCCTTTAAATAACCGTTTTCGTCCACCGTGCATATGCCGCGTGCAACATGTCCGTTTTCTGTTACTGTATTTTTTAGTATGAAACCGGCCATGCAGAAGTCCCATACAGCCTTTTTGCTGTTGTCGGTTTGGCTGAGATAATTGGCCAAAGTAGTAAATGTCTCTCTGCCGTAAAAATCGTCGGCGTTTATAACGGCAAAAGGACCGTCTATTTTATCCGCTGCGCTTATTATCGCATGTCCTGTGCCCCATGGCTTTGTGCGCCCGTCCGGCACGCTGTAGCCCGCCGGAAGCCCGTCAAGCTCCTGATATGCATATTCCACGTCGACATATTTGGATATTCTATCGCCTATTACCTCGCGAAAGGCTTTGTCCAAGTCCTTTGTTATTATAAATACCAGCTTATTAAATCCGGCTTTTATAGCATCATATATAGAATAATCTATAATTATCTCGCCATTTTCACCTACTGCGTCTATCTGCTTAAGCCCGCCGTACCGGCTTCCCATGCCCGCCGCCATTATTACCAGCGTCAAATTTTCCATTGCCAATGCCTCCTGTTGTAAATCAGATTATGTTTTAGCATATTTATATTTAAAGTTATTTGCACAAAAAGTTATTTTATTTGCATATTTAGTCTGGATTTGTACATTGCGCTATGTTATTATTTATTTAAAGTTATATAATATGGAGATTTGTTATAGTGTATATGAATTTAAAACCTAAAAAATCACTTAGTATTACGGAAATAGTTATTGTCAAAAAATCCGATTTAGACAAAAATAATGATATGCCATGCGAGCTCAGCAGCTTTTGGACTATGATATATGTAAAAAATGGTCAGGCAAAAATTAGTTTTAACAGCGGTTTAATAAATGTAGGCAGAGAGCATCTTATTATCCTGCCGCCAAATAGCTTATATGATATGCCATCCGTCTCCGGCAGCCAAGCTGGCATCTTTTGTATTGCATTTTCCTGCGGATGCAAGAGGCTGAATGACATAACAGGCCCTCATCAATGCAATGATGAGCAAATATTAATTCTCTCTCATATATTGAATAACACAGAGTTAATTTTTAATAAAGTACGTTCAGGCGCTGGACATGATGAGTCCTTTAGTATCATTTCCACATTTGGCTCCGAACAAATTGTTAAAGAATACCTTGAGCTGCTTTTAATTGACATTATCAACAATCCTCGTATACAGAAATCCAGCAGAAAAAGTGTAGCATCACGCACTATATTTTCTGAGGAAATCTTATTTAAAGATATATGCGATTATTTGAATGACAACCTCAGCAGTAATCTTTCGGTAAATGATATATGCAGGAAGTTTTTTATAAGCTCATCCAGTATTAAAAAGTTATTCAGCTCGCGCTGCGGATGCGGTGTTATTAAGTTTTTCCACAAGCTAAAAATTGAAAAGGCCAAAGAGTATATCGCCTCCGGCACTATGAATTTTACTGAAATATCAGAGGCTTTGGGCTTTTCATCGCTGCATTATTTTTCACGGTATTTTAAAATTATTACCGGCCTCTCTCCTACCGATTATATGTTTTCTCAGGCTAAGCTTTGATTTCGATGCTATTTTTATTTTAACTGTTTTCCGACGACGCCTTATATTATATTTATATGCTAAAGTGCCGTTTTGTTTAATATTAATTGTATCTGTCCGTTAATTGTTGAATATATTTAATTTTATTTTAAAGTATAATATAAATGCCTATATGTTGTCTTATAATAATCGATACCGTCTTAACGACATCTTAATTATGTGTAAAATACGGCCCGCATATTTACAAAAGCTCACATATGAGCTGCGTGTCTTCTTTCATTATCGGTATTCTTAAAATTTTTACTTTGCTATTGACATACTGCTTTTATGAGTTATAATATAATCAACATATGAATAGTTGTTCATATGTTTCATAAATAGAGGTGATGAAATGAGCAATAATATTTACAATGAAGCACAAATTAAAAATGACGGTTTTCCGCCTATGGAAGTGCTTTACGATTTGGCCGAACTCTTTAAGATGTTTGGCGATTCTACGCGTATCGGCATACTTTGTGCTCTGCTTAAGGGCGAGATGTGCGTTTATGACTTAGCCGAGCTATTGGGCATGGGACAATCGGCGGTATCGCATCAGCTCAGGCTGCTCAGAGCAAGCGGTCTTGTTCGTGCGCGCAAAGACGGCAAAAACGTATACTACGCACTGGACGACGACCATGTAAGCTCTATTTTTAGTCAGGGCATGGAGCACGTTATGGAAGGCAAGCACGGCGATATGATTTAAATTTTGCTATAACTTCGCCTTTCGTTTCTTTCGCAATTTAATTTGCCATTATAAGGGCACGGCAGCGTGCCGTTTAAATACGCTAATCTATTTTAAGGTGTGTTTTACATGAAAACAGAATATATTTTAGAGGGACTTGACTGCGCTAACTGCGCAGCTAAAATTTCCGACAAAATTTCAAAGCTTGACGGATTTAATGAAGTAAATCTTAATTTTGCCACTAAAACTCTCACCGTTAAATCTGAACTTAGCGAAAATGTTGTTTTCGACAAAGTTGTTAAGACGGTTAACTCTATTGAGGATGGGGTTGCCGTTAAAAGAGCGTCGGAAAAAGGAAAATCCTCAGGCACTGACAAAAGAAAACTTTTAATTGATGGAATCACCATTGCTGTAGCAGCCGTTATGTGCGCACTTACCTTGATTCCGGGAATTAACGCCATAGTTAAAACTATAATAATCGCAGCTGCACTTATTATAGCCGGTTATGATATTATATGGGCTGCGCTCAAAAACATTGTTAAATTTAATATAGATGAAAAGGTTTTGCTTATTATAGCCGTCACGGCCGCCTTTATTATAGGCGAGTATTATGAAGCTGCAATAGTTATGATACTCTTTAAGCTAGGCGAGATGTTTGAGGATATATCTACCAACCGTTCGCGCAGAGAAATTGAGGCGCTGGCGGATATTCGTCCCGATAAGGCGGACGTTATAATGCCGGACGGCTCTATTCAAACACGCAATGCCGAAAATGTCGGCATTGGCGATATTATTGCTATTAAGCCTTATGAGCGTATTCCGCTCGACGGCTATATAATTGAAGGCGCCACCACGCTGGACTCCTCTGCCCTTACCGGCGAGAGTATGCCAATTGAGGCCTCGGAAAACACCGAGGTAATGAGCGGAATGCTCAACTGCGGCGGATTTATTAAAGTAAAGGTCACAAAGTCTTACGGCCAGTCTGCCGCCTCCAGAATTATAGAGATGGTGAAGGAGTCCTCTGCCAACAAAGGCAGAACAGATAAATATATAACAAAGTTTGCCAAGGTATATACGCCAATAGTCGTTATTGCCGCTGTGCTGCTCTGTGTTGTGCCGTCGCTCATCTTCGGTAATTTTGTAAGCTGGCTGCAAAAGTCGCTTGTACTGTTAGTCGCCTCCTGCCCATGCGCGCTCGTTATATCAATACCGCTTGGATTTTTTGCAGCGTCGGGCGCTGCATCCAAAAACGGCATACTGATTAAGGGCGGAAAGTTTGTTGAAGCATTGGCTCAGGCGAGAGCTGTAGTCTTTGATAAAACCGGAACGCTTACAACCGGGAAGCTGTCAGTAGGCAAAGTCAATGCGGCTGATGGATGTTTGGAAAGGGATGTTCTCAAATATGCCGCTGTCACTGATAAATATTCCTCTCACCCGGCGGCCAAGGCCATTATAAGCAAATATACCGACGCCTATGGCGATGTGCCGGATGGAGAAGAATATATGGAAACACCGGGCCATGGCGCCGCCGCTGTTATAGACGGCAAAAAAGTTCTCTGCGGCTCGGCCAAATGGATGATAAAAAACGGCTGTGATATATCGGCATTGCCGCCGGCATCTGTGTATGTATCGGCCGACGGAAAGGTTATGGGCTCTATTGAAATATCCGACACCGTGCGGGAAGAAAGTGCACAGACTATAAAAGAGCTTAAAGATTTGGGCATTAAGCATACGGCAATGCTGAGCGGCGACAGCAATGAAGTTTGCGCGGCTGTTGCTAATGAGTGCGCTCTTGATGAATACAGCGCATCACTGCTGCCGGAGCAAAAAGTTGAAAAGCTCAACAAAATTAAGGCGGATTACGGAACTACTATATTCGTCGGCGATGGAATAAATGATGCTCCTGTTTTAGCTGCAGCGGACGCCGGCGCGGCCATGGGGCTTGGCAGTGACGCGGCTATTGAGTCTGCCGACGTTGTGCTCGTTTCCGACAGTCCGGCACAGCTGCCGCAGGCGCTTAAAATATGCAAAAGAGCTATGGGCGTTATTAAATTCAACATTGTCTTTGCACTTGCGGTAAAAGCATTAGTTTTTATTCTCGTGCCGTTTGGACTTGCAAACATGTGGATGGCTGTTGTCGCTGATGTGGGCGTATCCATACTTTCTGTTCTAAATGCTACCAGAATACTGCGCTTTGGAAAAAGATAATTTTAACTGCATCTAAGATTTATAAAGATATTAAAAATACAACTTATAAACATTTTATCTCTTTACACCGATTTTAAAATTACAGAAAACGGCAGTGTGAAACTTTTTCTGTAAATATGTAATTGAAGAGGTTCTTCTATGGTA
>JAUUSE010000024.1:0-25123 GCA_030842085.1 Bacillota bacterium
TCTGTGCTAAATTTAGCGAATCTATAGGGCCTACTACAACATTCCCGTTTTCTTCGACCGCTTCATACAGCGGCCTTGCTCCAGTCTTTATCATAAATATCACCTGTTTTTATACGTCTTGTGATTATTCTAAAGCCGGACAGCTGCCCGGTCTTGTGTCATATAATTGACGTGCAGTACTTTCAGCCGGCAGTATTGCGCTGCTTATCCGGCAATGCCGCCCAGCGCTTTCCTGCCGCAGATACTTAAAATGCCTATCAGCGTACTTATTACGTTTCGAAGATAAACGACATTTTCGCTTAATCGTGTCGTTTCCTCTCTCATCTGTTGCTGCTATTTATATGTTCGCCGTTTATATATATCTGATATGTATTATTCATGGACCTTTCCTAATCACGCCGATTATTTGCATTGCCACATTCATTTCTACTATTATAACATATTTATGCTATAATGTATATATTAAGAGATTAAGGAGAAAAAATATGAAACAGGATATAACTACCATTCCAATAAGCGAAGTATTGGAGCAGACCGACGGCTGCTTTGTCTGCCGAATGCGCAAAATGCTGGAAAAGCGCGCGCTGGAATATGCATCCGGCTCGGCAATGATGGAGCCGGACGTCCGCATAAAAATGAACAACTTGGGATTTTGCGCCTATCATTTTAAAAAAATGGACGAGACCAGCGGACGGCTTCCCTTTGGACTTGTACTTAAAAGCCATATAGAGCATATAGAAAGCAAAGTATCAAGTGGGAATATGAATGCGAAAAAGGCCGAAAAGGCCGCCTATAAATGCGCTGATATAAATTCCACCTGCTTTGTCTGCAATAAAATTGAGTGGGCAATGTCGCGCATGATAAAAACATTTTTTAAAAAGTACGCTGATGAAAGAGACTTAAGGAATATGTTTGCCTCCCAGCAGTTTATGTGTCTTCCACACTATTCGCTGCTTTTAGAGGAGGGCAAAAAAGAGCTTAATAAGAAAACATACGAGGAGTTTTGCAGTACAGCGGGAGACATGCTGAAAAAATATCTCAAAACCCTTGAAGAGGATGTTACTGTTTTCTGCAATATGTTTGATTACCGCAACAGCGGAGGAGATGTGGATAACAGCCGCGGCGAAGGAGCAATATCACGCGCTATTGAATTTTTAGGCGGAGACTTTTTCTAAGCCTAATTCTAAAGCGGTGATTGATATAGATTATAAAATGGCAAAGAGCAAGATTACATATTTGTCACAGTAATCAGCCTACAGAAGTATGTAAAGATATTAATACTTTTAGTAAATTAACATAAAATAAAATTTTGCAACTAAAGTTGAAACAAAAATAGCCTTGTCCAGCTTGAAACGTGGAAATTTATCAACATTATTAACAGAGTTTTCCACATAGCTTATGTCAACTTGTCCCAATACGCTGAGTTGATGTAAAAATTTTCCAGATAATGACATTCATATAACTAATTCTTGGTAAACAAGTAAGTAAATAAAATTAAAATAAGAATCCGGAAAGTGTAAATATTACTTTCCGGATTCTATTGATGTAAAGATGTAATTTTCAGAGTCTGCCGCAACGGATGAAAAGCTTTTAGACAGTTTTATTTTTAAGAAAGTAGTTAAATGTGGGAAATATTGAGCGCCACTACTTATATTTAAGTCTACGCGCGGCGTAACCTGAGAATACAATTAGTATCTTTTAATCAGCGGTAGTTTATGATTAAAGCTTTAAATCTTGCCGCTTAATTAACCATTAAAACAGAGATGATAAGGCAACTCCAAGTATTATTCCTGTAGCACATATAAGTGCCGAAGCGATTAAGCGTAAAAATCGCCGCCTGCGCAGCATAGCCATTCTGCTGAGATTTCGCGCCTGAACACGTCTTGCAGATTCCGGTTCGCCCATGCGCCCTATGGCTTTTTTGGCTTCTCCTTTAAGTTTTTCATATGGTACAGAGGTGAACTCTGGCCGTATAACGAGCAACGCCCGCTCAAAGTACCGGCTTCCGGTATCATTTACCTCTATAAACTGCTTATTTACACCCTTTATCATATAAACCCCCGAAACATAAGCGTTATTATAATTATCGGCAGATATTTTAAATTATAATCAAAGCGGCGCGCTTTTATATAAAAATACTTATTTGCTAAACACAAATTGGGCGATTAAGACAATGTACAAAAAGGATGATGCAGGCTGTTGACAATGAAAATCCGACGCTTATAAGCTGCTGTGTTTTGCTCTAAGTTTAACATTATAATGTCCAAATTAAAAATGCCGTTTATTGAATGCTTTTAATGAACAATCAAAACGGCTTTAAATATATTGTGCAAAAATAAAGGCTAGCTATAAAAGTCAAGAAATAAAACGGAAAAAGTTAAAAAGAGAGTGTGCAGAGATAGCGAATAACGCCGGGATATTTTTCACCTAAGGATTTTATGGCAAATCCGTATTTGCGGTAGAAGCCGACGGCAGAATCATCTGTTTCAGCTTTTAATATGCTGCAGTTAAGTCTGTTCGCTGCGAAAGAGATTAGCTTAGATGCAATTCCTTTACATCTATGATGCGGATCAGTAGCAATGCTCATAATTTCAAAAACTTGGCCGCCAATCCGCTTAAGAATAATCACGCCGAAAATATAGCCATTGTCATCCCAGGCAAAAGAGAAAGTATCCCTGTCCAACTCATATTTTTCAGCAAGGGCATGCAGCTTTTCCTCAGTTGGCATGTACTGACTATGAGCAATTACAGCTAAAATACGCGGGTCGTGCAGGTTGTTTTTAACATCAATAATGTTCATGTGTTTCCCTCTCTTGCCTTTTTCGGCGCCGTCATTACCAAAAAACCGTAAATATATTATACACGGCTTAAAACAAAATTTAACAGTAAAATGATATTGTCATACAGCATTTTTACATGCGGCAAAGCTTAGCCGTTTAGCATATGAGATTTGGCGGAAATTGCATTAAATTTTAAGCGCAATCAATGGGAAAAAATACCATACAGGCACAAAATTCTGAAATAAGCGGGAAAAATCAGCAGCGTTGCAAAAAGCAGCGATAATATTTTATTATTATCTTCTTTTTTCAATATTAATGTGTTATAATACCAGTATATAGTTGTTAAAATGCGGAAATATATCAAAAAATCAATATATGCAGTTAAAATGATGATATATTATCAATATACGGAGGTATTTGCTTGAAGCGTGATTTTACTAATATAATTGTCGGCAAAAACGCCGTATTGGAAGCATTAAAATCCGGCCGCGCGGCCGACAGCTTGTACGTTTCGTCAATACAGGGCTCAAATACGGCGTCATCGATACTTAAAGAGTGCAAAAAGCGCGGCATACCGGTAAAAAAGACGGATGTGCGCAAACTGGATGAAATGTCGGGCGGCGCAGTACATCAGGGGGTTGTTTTAACAATACCTGCGGTGGAGTACAGCACGCTTGACGATATTTTTGAATTAAGCAAACAGCGCGGTGAAAATCCGCTTATAGTCATATGCGACGGCATAGAGGACCCTCACAATTTAGGCGCTATAATTCGTTCGGCTGAATTAGCCGGCGCGCACGGCGTCATAATACCTAAGCGCCGCAGCGTAGGGCTTAATCATACAGTTGCAAAGGCGGCATGCGGCGCGCTGGAGTATATTCCTGTATGCAGGGTGACAAATATAACGTCCGTTATAGACGAGCTTAAGTCAAAGGGCGTATGGATTTATGCCGCAGACATGGGCGGCAAGGCGGTATATGAAGAAGATATGAAAGGGCCGGCAGCGATTGTAATAGGTGCTGAGGGCGAGGGAATAAGCCGGCTTGTAAAAGAGCACTGCGACGTTACGGTATCTATACCAATGTCTGGCAAAATAGGCTCGCTTAATGCATCTGTAGCGGCCGGTATAATTTTATTTGAGATAAAGCGACAGCGTGATATGGCTTAAAATAAGAGTTTTTATTGTAAGGAGAGAATGGTTTTGGGCGCCAATGATAAAAACAACGGCGGATATTCTATAGAGGACATATTGGAAGAAGTCCGCCGCATGAGAAAAGAGCAGACAAAAAAGCCGGGCGGCGTGGACAGGCCTAAGCAGAGTCCCAATGCTCAGGGCTCTGTTTCGCGTGACGTTAGCGCTGCCGGTAAGAAAGAATTAAACAATGTATCTAAGCCTCAAACGGAAGATATGCTAAAAAAATCTGGGAGCGCTGCCGGCTCGAAAGATAAAGAGATACAAAATATACATAAATTGCAAAAAAAATTACCGCAGGACAAAGCTTCAGAGATCGAATCTGCGTCAAAGCGTCCGGCGGAGGGTATGATGAATACATCTGTACCTAAAGCTCCAAAAGCCATTCCTCAGCACAGAGAAGATTCTAAAAGCAGTGAACCGTCTAAAGCTAATAATGTAAAAAAAGAAGCCGAGTCGCCCAAGACTGGTATACGAAGGCTCGACAGATTTTTAATATCAGGCGGCGGCCATTCGTGGGATGGCAGCGCGTCAAACAACATAGCGCCGCATGCCCTTACTCCTGATGAGCTCATGAAATCTTCGCATGGTGAGCAAAAGGAGCGCGCTGGCATAGATAATGGCAGAAGAAATGACAGCATTATACGCAAAGCGGCGCTTGATGGACTTATTAATTCTGACAGCGATGAAATAAGCAGGAAGACAAAAAAAGACAAGAGAGCAGAAAATCAAAAGAGAAAGAACATAAGCGGACAATTACCGCAAAATAATGCAGAGAATATAAATAATACACAAGATGGATTTATAAGCGAGCGTATGTCTGAGCGGCCAGCTGGTGAGAGCGGGAGAAAAAATTTACAGACTTTGCGTGGTAATAATTTTAATACTTCTGACCGCAGCACGACTATGATTGATAATGAGCAGCGGCTGCGTGGCACGAACGGACATACGCAGGCGTTTAGTATCGATGGCTCGTCAGCAGGCACGTCGCGCTATGGTGCGCATGCAAAAAGTGACGTTTCGCCGGAGACGAGGGTGATTGGCGATATAAATCCTGGCGCCAGGAAAGTGCCTTCGGCTTTGCACCCGTCAAAGCGTAAAATTCCGGCGGGCGGGCTTGATTATGGCCTTCCGATGACAAGCGATGACAATGATTATAATACGATAGGCGATGCTCAGCACATACGTCTTGGACTGGACAGAAAAAAGTCACGTCTTGGACTGAGGGCGGCTATAACTTTTATACTTTTCTGCGCATCGGCGCTGCTTTCGGTGTTTGACTTTTTTGGTTATCCGTTTGACTGGATAACTCCGAGTGTTTACTTGCTGATAAATATTGCGCTTTTGGCGGCAGCAGTTATAGTAAATATTACCGACATTATAAAAGTCGTTAAGATTTTTGTACTTAAGGCGACGGCCGCTTCCGCATCGGCGCTTGCGGTAATAGCGGCACTTGCCAATGCAATAGTACTGTATTTTGCCGGCAGTGCACCTGCGGGTGGGTATCAATTATTTACTGCTGCGGCGATGCTTGCGCTGTTTTTCACGGTAATGGCGGAATATATAAATGTATCGCGCGTACGCAGCAATTTTGAGATAATAGCGAACGTTGATGAGAAAAGCGCGGCGTTTACAATGGATGACGAATATGCGCAGGAGCTTGCCGGAGATGAAGAGCTTGGCGGTGCGCTTGTCTGCGGCGTAAAGAAAACAATAAATATCAGAGGCTTTTTGAAAAACTCATTTAAAGATGATCCGACGGACTCTGTATGCAACGTATTGGTGCCGATTATACTGCTTATATCGATTGTAGCAGCGCTTATGATGTCGGTGCTGGACAGGACGGCGGCATCAGCTATAACAGTATTTACATCTGTAATAACGGTAAGCGTTCCGTTAAGCTCATCATTGCTTACTGCAATGCAGCTCAGCTCAGCTTCGAAAAAGCTGAGGGAGGAATATGGCACGCTGGCTGGTTACAGCGCAGTGGAGCAGTACAAGGACGTAAACGCAGTTATGATGGATTCGACGGACCTGTTTCCGTCAGGCAGTCTGCATTTACACAGCATAAAAAATTTTGGCACTGTTGAAGTTGATAAAGCTATACTTATGGCGGCGGCGGCTTCGGTAGCCTGCGGCGGTACGTTAGCGGACCTTTTTGATTCTGTGATAGAGGGACGGCATAGTATACTTCCTAAGGTAGACGCCATAAGATATGAAAGCGGCCGCGGTATTGTGTCGACAATAAACGGTGCAGAAATAAAATTGGGCAGCCGCGAGATGATGGAGCACTATTCGATACCCGTACCATCGGCTGCGGCCGAGAGAAAGATAAAACAGCGCGGCGCCTATGCTTTATATCTTTCGGTTGGCAAGAACTTAGCGGCGATGTTTATTGTCAGCTATGACATAGACGATGATATAATGTATCGCTTAAACGAGCTGATACATGCAGGTGCAAATCTTATTATACATACGCGCGACCCGCTTATTACATCTGAGATGCTGGGCAACAGCTTCAAATTGCCGGAAAACTGCATACGTATACTTGACGATGAGACTGGAAAAATATACAGGGCCGTATCAAAGCCATCATCGGATTTTTCTTCGACGATAATAGGCAGGGGAAATATAGCGTCGCTTTGCCATGCGTTAGTGTCATGTTTTAAGCTTCACGGTAATATAACCTTTGGCAAGATAGCGCAGCTTATAGCCGTTATAATGGCCGTTGTCGTTGCTTTATTTGTATCATTTAATTATGGAGTATCGTCGTTTGGTGGAATACACCTCTTGATTTATCAGCTGGCCTGTGCGCTTATAATAATAGGCGGCACATCAATGCGCAGGACTTAGCACACATAGTTATAAATCTGTTTAAATATTTTAAAGTTAGTTATGCCGTTTGGCCTTAAGCCGGCGGCATAATATTTGATTGTGATAATATTAGATTTAATGAATAGGGTTTAAATTTATTTGATTATTAACAATTGAAAAGTGCAAAACTGTTAATATATAATATATATATATATATAATTTGTGCCTGTTTTTGATAGGAGAAATTGATTGTAGCAAATTAGAAAGAAAAATTTTGTTAAGAACTTTGTTTACGGGGAGATGCGTAAATGAAAACAAAGATGACAATATTTGCAGCAGTGATATGCTGCATAAGCATGTTTATAATGACATCATGCCAGCAGGATGAAGATAATCCTGCCGAGCCAGCAATTTCGTCAATATCGTCGGCCATAGTGGATTCATCAGAAGCGGCCTCGTCATCTGAGACGCTATCGAGTGAGACTGAGTCGGCGTCAAGCGAAGTGACTTCTGAAGCAGCAGTCCCTACAAAGGAAGAAATGGAGGCTATTCTGGCAGCGCTGATAAACAACGTCAGAGCTGAATATGGACTAGAGCTGTACGAGTTTAATGATACACAGCTGAACGAGACGGCGCAGATACGTGCGCAGGAGCTTGCTCAGAGCTATTCTCATACCCGCCCTGACGGTACTGCATGTACCACGGCATTTCCCGAGTATGGCGCAGCGGGTGAAAATATTTCGAAAGATTATAACACTCCGGAGAATGTATACGCATATTGGATGGCTTCTCCAACGAATAGGAGCAATATATTAGACGAGCAGGAGTATCATTACAGCAAAGCAAGCGTAAAGCTTAACATAGCAGAGGATGGGACATATTATTGGGTAATGTGTGTAATGGCAACGCTTGACGAAGTGCCGCCGTATGTTCCTCCGGTTACTTCGGCTGCAGCAAGCCCTGCTGCATAGTGCATATATTTTTAATTTAATATGATAGAGATATTTTGTTATAATAATCATTATGCTTTGCTTAATTTTACTTATTAAGTTTGATATTTAAGTGAAATTAGTTAAAAATTAGATATAAGATAATTATAATAAAAAACAATAAACCGCTGCAAAAGATTAAGTATCTCTGCAGCGGTTTATTATTTTAATAGAATTGGTATTAATCTAAACTGACAGCTTTTTTCGCAGTTCAAATAATATAGCCCGTTCGCGGCGTGAAACTTGCACTTGAGTCATGCCCAACTCCATTGCCGTTTGCGACTGGGTCTTGGATTTAAAATATCTGAGCGTGATAATGCTTTTGTCCTTTTCGTCGAGCTCATCCATAACCTCTTTTAACGCCAAAGTATCTGATATTTTTTCCTCAGCCGCAGGGCAGGTAGGAAGCTGAATTTCTGATGTTCCGCTTTCATCCTCATATGTAAGCGAAATTACCGGCATAGAAACAGAAATTGCCTCCGCCGCTTCTTCCGGCGATATGCCCATTTTCTCGGCAAGCTCATTTATTGTCGGCTCGCGTCCGAATTCTTTTGACAGATATTCCCGTTCTCTCACGGCTCTAAGCGATAATTCTTTCAGAGTACGTCCTACCTTAACAGTACCTCCGTCGCGGAAGAGCCGCTTTATTTCGCCAAGTATAACCGGCACTGCATATGTGGAAAATTTCAGGCCGCGGCTTTCGTCAAAGTTATCCGCCGCTTTAATCAGTCCGATGCATCCGGCTTGGTACAAATCATCATATTCTATGCCCTTGCCGGTGAATTTGTGGCAGCAGGAATGCACAAGACGCAGATTGCCTTCTATAAAAGCGTCCCTGTCGGTCATTTGCCGCCGGCCGTCTGCTCAGATTTGCCAGAAGCAGAAATACTTTCCTGAGTGCTTATTTTTTTGCTCATGGTCACGCTTGTCCCGCGGCCGACTGCCGACGTTACTCTTACTTTGTCCATAAAACTCTGCATAACGGCAAACCCAAGTCCGGCACGTTCACCTCCCGCCGTTGTAAAGAGGGGCTCCATAGCCTTATGTATGTCTTCTATTCCGCAGCCGGTATCGCGGATTTTTATGCTTACCGTGCCGCTTTCAAATATTTTTACCGTTATGTATATTTTTCCTATGACGTCTTTATAAGCGTGTACAATGCAGTTTGTCACAGCTTCCGACACGGCGGTTTTTATATCGCTTATCTCCTCTATGGTTGGATCAAGTTGGGACACAAACGCGGCCACAGAAACGCGGGCAAAACTTTCATTAGAGGATCGGGACAAAATTTCCATTTTAAGCACGTTTTGCGCTTTCACTGCTGCTACCTCCTTTATCAATGCGTGCAAGCCTGTCGAGGCCTGACAGCTTCATTACCTTGTAAATCTGCGGCGACGTATTTGTGATATGTATTTCGCCTTTAAATTCCCTCATTTTGCGATAACGGCCCATAACAAGGCCTATGCCCGAGCTGTCCATAAAGGTTAAATCTCTAAAATCCAGTATCAGCAGCGATGGAGCATTGCGGTCAATGGCGTTGTCTATCTGCTCTCTTATGTCCTTGGCGGAGTGATGGTCCAGCTCGCCTTCAAGATAGGCTGTGAGCACCTCACCGCTTATGTTTATCTTGACAGACATTTTTATACCTCCCGGCTTGTCCTTTTTTAAATTATTATTGCCAGATAATTATTTAAATATACAAATCTCCGGCAAATATAAGCATAAATGATTTGGGCTGAAATTTCTGTAAAAGCGTGTAAGGCCAATTTTATATTGTTTTGCTGGATTTTGCAGCATTTAATCATTAGTTGAGTAATATTGGTGCAAACCGCATCCAGCTGCAAAAAAATTTTTAAATAAACTTTTTCGCTTTAAAAGGCGTCTGTACATTGATTTGTACAGACGCCTTTTTGTCCGTCGGCTAAAATAAAACACCTAATAGAGAGCAGCACCATAAGAGACAAGTCTAAAAAATAAAAAACAGCAGGCAAATGTTAATGAAACAGCTTACGACATGACGATACAAGCGCGTTTTCACATCATGCGTATGATTTGAGCAACTTATTCAACTAATCTTGAAAATTATGCCCGTAAAATTCCGTTTTGTAACTTATTCATATATGCATAGACTTGCTTAGTTAAAGGTAAAGAATTATTTTGCAAATTTATCTTTCACTTATATGACCTAAAGGTAAAACCGATTATTATTTTGTCCACTCAAGCAGCAGCGGCCGCAGTTCCGCCGCCAGATATAATGAGCCGCATACAAGCAGGGGAATATCACGTTCCTGAACAATATCGGCAAGTTCGCTTTGGCTTGGTACAACTCTAACATTTTTACAATATTTGCGGCATACGTCGGCTAAGGCCTCCGGTGTCAGCGCCGGTGTGCGTGAATTTATGGCCGACGTAACGGTGATATTGCGGCACATAGGCGCAAGCAGTTCTATAGATGTGCTGTAGTCCTTTTCCGCCGTCATCCCGATTATCATGTCAAAGGTGCCGGGCACAAATTTTTTCATACTATCGGCAATTACTTTAAAGGCGGCGGGATTATGCCCGCCGTCAAGTATTAGCGGCGGATTTTCAGATATTATTTCAAATCTGGCGGGAAATTTAACAGCGGCAATGCCTTGAGCTATGTTTTCGGCGGTAATATTAAAATCATGCTGATGCATAACCGCCTCTGCCGCCGTCGCCGCGTTCAGCGGCTGATATGTGCCGGAAAGCGGTATGTGTATGTTTATCCCCTTGTAGCTTATGTCGCTACCTAAAATATCCTGATGAATTAGATGTATATCTTCTCTGTTTACCTCGCAAAGCTCACAGCCTTTTTCAGCGCACACATTGCGAATAACCGGCAGAGTATCGTTATATTCCTGCGGTGCGGCGACGACGGGGCAGCCAGGCTTTATTATTCCGCTTTTTTCATACGCTATTTTTTCAATTGTGTCGCCCAGCACAGCCGTATGGTCATATGAAACAGGAGTAATTACCGAGCACAGCGGGGCATCTACTATGTTTGTGGAATCAAGCCGGCCGCCAAGCCCCGTTTCAAGCACAACAGCCTCGCAGCCCGACATTTCATATGCGGCAAAGGCCATGGCGGTAACTATTTCAAACTCTGTAGGCCCGTCGCCTGCGTCGACAAGCGGCTTAATGCCCGGACTTATCCTGTCAAAAGCGGCCGACAGCATTTCTTCAGATATCATTTCGCCGTTTATTTGTATACGCTCGCGAAAGTTAAGAATGTAGGGCGATATATACAGCCCGGCCTTTACGCCGGCGTTCAGCAATATGTTGTAAATCATGGTCGAAACAGAGCCTTTGCCGTTTGTGCCGGCTATATGAAAATACTTGCAGCTTTTATGCGGATTTCCGCAGCTTTCCATAAGCGCTTTCATACGCTGCAGACCCGGCTTCATTCCAAACTTGTTTAAAGAAGATATATAGTTGAGAATTTCACTGTATTTCATATGCTGAACAACTCCATATATTTATAATACATTTAGAATTATAAGAATAATCGGGATATAAAACGAATTTGCTATAAATTTGAGCATAAAGAGGATTTAGCATAACGCCCTCTTGCTTTAAGGCTTTGCAGGAAAAGCAAATTCATGCTAATCTATTATAGCTTTAAGGCCGCCCATTTTTAAGTGTTGAAATTTTTAAAGTAAGCTTACACACTTTGAGATTATACCTTAAACTAATACTATGATATATATCTATTTAACATAGAACAGGTGGGAGACACCCACCTGTTCATTTAATACTATAATTTAATGAGGATTTGCTGCACAAACGCCTCAACAAAATTTTTGAAAAAGCATTTTGCATGCAAGGAATAATTAAAGCAATTTATGAAGATATGGCTTGCCAATATCAGTAAAGCTGCATTAAAGCTGCAAATATATTAGCAATATCATTCCTAAAGCAAAGCGCGGCTTTAAAGACAATTTAATTATGCAAAGGCGCTAATCATAGTATTAATTTAATGCTATGATTACTGTAAATTTTTAAGCTGTCCGTCAATCATTGATATTTTTTCTTTAAGCTCTGCGGCTATTCTCTTCTGCTTCTCAATAACCTCTGCCGGAGCTTTGCTTATAAAGCCATCGTTTGAAAGCTTTGCCTCGCACTGGCTAAGCGACTTTTGAGCCGTTTCACGCTCTTTGTTAAGTCTCGCCCGCTCGGCATCAAAATCCACCAGCTCGCCCATTGGAATATAAATAGTTGCCGCCGGAGTTACAATGGACACAGCACTTTCAATATTGAAAGCAGCGCCTGTCTCTACATCGCTGCAGGATGCAAGCCGCTGCATATAGAGAGCACCCTTTTCAAACAATGAAGTGTCGACCGCTTCGACATAAGCTTTCGCTTTCTTTGACGGCGGAACATTCATCTCAGCGCGGCGGTTTCGTATAGCCCTTATCGCGTCCTTTATAATCTCAAACCCGCGCTCATCTGCCTCAAATGTAAGAGTATCGTCCGGCTTCGGCCACTCTGATATCATTATCGACTCGCCGTCGTGCGGCAGCGCCTGCCATATCTCCTCTGTAACAAACGGGATAAAGGGGTGCAGCAGCTTGAGCATCTTGTCCATTACATATATCAGCACTGCTTTTACAGTGCCGGCGCGCTCGCTGTTAAGTCCCGCCTTGGCAGCCTCAATGTACCAGTCGCAGAAATTGTCCCATGCAAAATCGTACAGCTTCTGCAGCGCAATGCCAAACTCAAACTTTTCAATATTGTCGGTAACCTCTTTAATAACGCCGCTGAGCTTGGTGAGTATCCACTTATCCGCCATGTCAAGAGTGGCTGAGTCGGGCTTGCAGGGCTTCTCATCACCGCTCAAATTCATTATAATAAAGCGGGCGGCATTCCAGAGCTTGTTTGTAAAGTTGCGGGATGCCTCCACCTTTTCAGGAGTATAGCGCATGTCGTTTCCGGGGCTGTTGCCGGTGACCAAAGCCATGCGCAGCGCATCGGCGCCAAACTTTTCAATTTCCTCGAGCGGGTCAACGCCGTTGCCAAGCGACTTTGACATCTTGCGTCCCTTTTCATCCCGCACAAGGCCATGTATATATACATTTTTAAATGGAACCTCACCCATCTGCTTAAGCCCTGAGAATATCATCCTCGCCACCCAGAAGAAAATAATGTCATAAGCAGTGACAAGCGTGTCGGTCGGATAGAAATATTCCAGCTCCGGAGTCTTATCCGGCCAGCCTAGAGTAGAAAACGGCCAAAGCGCGGAAGAGAACCATGTGTCCAGCGTGTCCTCGTCCTGAACAATATGATGTGAACCGCACTGCGGACATTTATCCGGCTTTTCGGAACTGACGGTGATATGGCTGTTTTCGCAGTAGTATGCCGGAATGCGGTGTCCCCACCAAAGCTGGCGCGATATGCACCAGTCGCGGATGTTTTCCATCCAGTTGAGATATATCTTCTCAAAACGCTTGGTAACAAATTTTATATCTCCGTTTTTAACGGCGTCTATAGCCGGAGCAGCAAGCGGCGCCATTTTTACAAACCACTGCATTGAAACCCTCGGCTCCACCACCGATGAGCAGCGGTAGCATGTGCCTACGCTGTGGGTTATGTCCTCCACCTTAGTAAGCAGACCCTGTGCCTCAAGCTCTTTAACTACAACCTTTCTTGCTTCATACCTGTCAAGGCCGGCGTATTTGCCGCCGTTTTCGTTTATGCGGCCGTCTTCCTCCATTACATTTATAACCGGCAGATTGTGCCTGAGTCCCACCTCGAAGTCGTTGGGGTCATGCGCCGGAGTAATTTTTACAACGCCGGTGCCAAACTCCATATCCACATAATCGTCTGCAATAACGGGGATGGCGCGGCCGACCAGCGGCAGTATAACATTTTTGCCGACAAACGCGCGGTACCTGTCGTCGCTCGGATTTACCGCCACAGCCGTATCGCCGAGCATTGTCTCAGGACGCGTAGTGGCGAGCTCAAGATATCCGCTGCCGTCTTCAAGCGGATATTTAAGATGCCAGAAATGTCCCGGCTTGTCTTCATGCTCAACCTCGGCGTCGGAGATAGACGTCATGCATTTTGGGCACCAGTTGATGATGCGTTCACCGCGGTAAATAAGTCCCTCGTTGTACATATCAATAAAGACCTTTTGAACGGCCTTGGAGCAGCCATCATCAAGAGTGAAGCGCTCGCGGCTCCAGTCGCAGGAGGAACCGAGCTTGCGCAGCTGTTTTGTTATGCGTCCGCCGTATTCCTTGCGCCAATTCCATGCGCGCTCTAAAAAGGCGTCGCGACCTATCTGCTCTTTTGTAAGACCGCTCTTTGCCATGTCTTCAACAATTTTTGCTTCAGTAGCAATAGATGCATGGTCGGTGCCGGGCATCCACAGCGCCTCATAGCCCTGCATGCGTTTGCAGCGGATTATAATGTCCTGCAGCGTATTGTCAAGAGCGTGCCCCATGTGAAGCTGTCCTGTTATGTTGGGCGGCGGCATCATAATGGTATACGGCTTTTTATCCTTTGATACCTCTGCCTTAAAATAGCCGTGGCTATCCCAAAATTCATATAGCTTTGCTTCTGTCTCTTTCGGATTATATGTTTTTTCAAGCTGTTTTGACATAAAACTTCCTCTGCCTTCATTTAGTCTATATACTTATACATTATTAATATATTATGGCATTTAGGCTTATTTTTGTCAACCGCGATTTAAACGAATTTTGCCCGTTTTAAAGCACAGAAAGCGGACTATAAAATCTATGGCGTTTGATTAATAAATGCTTGCACCCTCCGCATCACATAGGCTTTGGTATGCTCCGGAGAGGTAAGGCTTAAATTTTTGCAATTGCAAGATACCGTGCTTACGGATTAAGCCGCAAGCTTATATCTAAAATGAAAATTTAAGCTAAATATTTGCACTGCTTTTGCAATGCATAGCAATGACATACATTAAATAGGGCAATAAATATATGCAGGATAAAACAGCAAATTGCTAACAAACTGTTAATTCTTAGCTTTGTGATGATAATAGATTGTACTTGTAAAAAACAAATGATATAATATTTAAAGTAAAATTATATAAATGTCAGTTATAGGAGGTAAAAAAAGTGGCTGCGTCAAAGAACCGTCTGACAAAGGGCTTTATAATTTCTGGAATAATTCTCGGATTTGTAATGCCGTTGTTGCTTTCAATATGCAGACAGTATATACCATCCAGCTTCTATTTTTCAGATAATTTCATAATCAGAATTTTGCCGTCAGTAGTATATTATATTTACATGATATCTTTATCTCTTTATATGGGGATATTTATATGTTCCGTCATATATACCGGCCTTTCTACAACGGCTATAACTGCACTGCCGTATATATTCTTCTGTCTTGTGCAGCTATTATATACCATAATAATAAATTACAGCAACATGTTGCTCGAGGCTTTGCCGATAGTGCTTTCAATAGTTGGAATAGTTCTTATACCTGTATTATGGTATGCTTTTACAAAGCTAATATCGCTCATAAAAATGCCGACGCCTGCAAAGATAATAATATCTGCAATTATAGTATTTATTATTTCCGACTGGATGTATATATGGGATATAATAAATCTCCTTATAGAAAATGCGTCGGTAAATATGCCTAATATTATAGATATACTATTCAGCAGGCTTGTGCCGTTTGTGATATGCATTGTTTGCGCCGTCTTCATTTATGTTATTTTAAACGATATCATAAATAAAAAAGAGAAAAAGAATGAAGAGAAAAAGGCAAATGCATAATCTAATTGCTTTTGTGCGATAAGACTTAGGCAGTGGACAAAATATAACTTTTAAAGTTTATCTCAGAAATTTGTTTTTGCGCTGGAATTTTATATTAGAAACAGCAATTTTTACATTTTGCTATTTAAAACGAATTGTGAAAATTTTTGATAACCTGTTGCATATAAGATAAAGCTTTTAATATTTATGCAGCTTCTTAATTTGCTGGCCTAAACTGTTTGTTTAGCGCAACTATTATTGCAAGTTAAAATTAAAGGCGGCGAGAATATGGAAGAGGTAAGCTTACAAAAGCACTATGATTTGCTGATTGACGAAGGCGATGATCCGGTACATGACCCACCGGCTTTAAAAGAATATATGAGCAAGTGGGACGGTCCGGAATTTATTAAAGCGTTGGATGTTGACAAAAATAAATCTGTGCTGGAGATAGGGGCGGGAACAGGAAGAACAGCAGTACAAATTATTTCACAATGTGCTTGTTATACAGGAATAGATATATCTCCAAAAGCGGTAGAGCGTCTTAATCAAAATTTATTGATGCACTCTAATAAAAATCTCATTTGCGCGGATTTTTTAAATTATAAATTTAATGAAAAATTTGATATAATTTATTCAACACTTACCTTTTTTCATATAGAGGACAAGACTGGGGCTATTATGAAAGTCAGCAGTCTGCTTAATTCCAGCGGAAGATTTGTTTTATCTATTTCTAAAGACATATCTGACAAATTAATATACAATGAAAGAAGCCTTTCGCTTTTCCCTGACAGCGTACAGAATATCAGAAAAAACATTATAAATTCGGGGCTTGCAATTAGTGAAATAATAGAGACGGAGCTTGCATATATATTTGTTGCCGATAATAATCAGCAAATTGGACGTTGACGATGAATAAACTAAATAACATACTGCAATAAAATTATTTGAGAATTAAGCTTTGTTTTTACCCAACAGATAATTGTGTATATGTGATTTAACTCTTACTTTAAAAAATTTTTAATATCATACTAACATAAAGCGGCTGTAATTAAAGATAGTGAACCCGGCGTTAAACGTCCGTGTTTGTTTCATTCTAATATTTAATCATGATTTTTCCGGATATATACAGATATATGAAAAGCGGTATAAATAGACTTGTGGAACCAGGTTATCAGTTTGAGACCAATAGAGGATATATTTGTCAATTTGTATGCGGTTTTGATTGACTTGTGATTTGTATGTCAAATTCTGAGTACTTATTGTCACAATGCTTTAATCTAAAATCAAAGTAGTTTTTACAGCAATTGTGCAGAAAAGAATAAATAAAATTAATCAGTTAACGCAATAAAAAAGCCGGGGCTTTCTCGTCTGCTCGATAAGGATGTTAAGAGCAGAGAGAACCGGCATAAGGGAAAGAAAAGGACAGGTGAAAACGCCTGCTCTTACTTTTTGCGGCCAATTTCCGTCATACTAAGAGTGAGGCCGAAAGATTGACGAGATCAGGGCAAAGAAAGAGAAAACCGGAGGATAGAATAAACGGGCTCGCTGCCTGACGAAACTTCGAACCTTTCGTCGGGCGGGCCACTGTGGTCGGCGCTTCCATATTTGGGGGCGCCGCTTTTTTGCGTTTTTAAGAGAGTTCATGTCATATTAAAGATAGAGGTTTGAATGATGAAAAGAGTGAAAAAGCAGTGGCCTACCTTGACGATAAAGAGGCGGCTAAAGGGTTCGAAGAAGCAGTGACCTGTCCGAACGAATAACGGCGGTAACTGGTTCGAAAGAAGCGCAGCAGACCCGACAAGGCTATGCGGCTCCCCCATAGTGCGGGAGCCAGCGACACAGCAGGACGCGTGCAGCGGCCTGGTATTTCGCGAAGACGAAATACATACTGTGGAGCGAACACGGGCAGAACAATTACACGTTCGATTTTGAAAAAATCGACGGGTAAACGGAGCTGCCAACGGCAGCGGAGTGAAAATTCGTAAAAGTCCGTAAAATCGGGAAAACAGCACCGGGAAGCTGTCTAAAAAATCTCGACGAAACGCCCAACTAACACCACATTTTTAATGGGATAACTGTGCTTTTCTGAAAGGAGTCCAAGATGAAACAGAAATCTATGGTACGGCAAGCACAGGAAGCCCTGCAAGTTCAATTGAGAATTGGAGAGAAACGCCACGACGCAAAGAAAGCGAAACATACCAATTCTCCCGCCGGTATTTTCTCCTACCGTACCTTTGAAACCTGCATGAAACAAAGCTGCGCTTTCGCAAACTGGGCAAAGGCGCAGTACAAATGCCGGACGCTGGAAGCCGTCGGCCTTATGTGGAAACCTACCTGCAAAACGGGATTGACCGGGCTTGTCCGCCTATACCCTGTCTACCAAGAGAGCGGCGCTGTGCAAACTCTACGTCTGTAAGGCGGAAGCCTTTCATATTACCCTGCCCCACAGGGAACGGCAGAGCATTGATAGAAGACGAAATGAAGCCGCCCGAGATTATGGATTGTCCAAAGAGAACAACGCGGATATTCTTGCTTTTGCAAAAGCAACCAGCCTGCGCCGCCATGAGTCAGGCCGGAGCAGATCCGCAAAAACACAGACGGAAGCGTGACAATCTGCGACGTGAAAGGCAAGGGCGGCAAGGTGAGAATTATTGACGTGTTACCGGGAAAGGAAGAATCAGTTTTGAAGTTTGCAGGAAATCCCGCCGGAAAGCCAATCTTTGCTTCTGTCCCCTCCCACATGGACGTACACGGCTGCCGAAAGAAGTACGCCAACGCTATGTACCATAGTTGCCAGGAAAAACTGCGGAAAACAGAAGAAAAAGATTTCCAAAACTTTCCGCCTATTTGGGCGCTAAGGCCAGTTCGGAACCCGGACGGAAGCTATCTCAAAAAGCCAGACGGAAGCCGCATCAAAACATGGCAGCTTGTATCTTCTTACTATCGGTGCAAGAAGGACAAGCGAGGTGTGGTTTATGATAAAAAGGTCATGCTGTATGTGAGCCGTCAACTGGGACACAACCGCATTTCTGTCATTGCTGGACATTATTTGAACCGATAAAAAGTAATGACTGGTAATCCATTTATGACCTTTATTTTACTCCTCAAATGTTATTCAAACTTTCTGTCATAAAGCAGTGCAGCAATCAGCACCACGAAACAGGAACCAGCATTGTGTACCAGCGCCCCGGTGGTGGGTGTCAACACTTCCATAAGAGACAGCACTATTGCTACAAAGTTAATACACATTGACAGGGTTATGCTGGCTTTGATTGTCTTAACCGTTGCATTAGAGAGCCGTTTCAAATACGGGATTTTTGAAATATCATCGCTCATCAAAGCGACTTCTGCGGCGTCAACGGCAATGTCGCTTCCCATACTCCCCATCGCCACGCTTACATCAGCCGTTTTTAGCGCCGGGGCGTCGTTGACACCATCGCCAATCATGCAGACCTTGTGATTTTCAGCCTGCAATTTCTCAATGCTCTGCACTTTTTCTTCGGGCAAAAGTTCCGCCCGGACTTCGGAAATGCCAACCTGCTGTGCAAAATAATCAGCCGTTTTTTGATGGTCGCCGGTAAGTAAAACGGTACGGGTGTGCATATCCGAAAGACGGGAAACCATGTCTTTTGCCTCCGGGCGTAGTACATCAGAAAGCGCGATAATACCGATACATTTTTGACCTTCCGCTACGAGAATAGGGGCTTTTCCCTGTGTACGCAGCTGTTCCAAAGCGGACCCAACCTTATTATCAATCGAAACTCCATTTTCAGTAAGGAATTTTTCATTGCCGCAAAGCAATCTTCGATTGTCCACCTCCGCAAAAATTCCCTTGCCGGTAGTCATTCTAAACGCAGTCGATTCCATCAACGGCACTTCTTTTGCCTTTGCACACGCCACAATTGCCTTTCCCAGCGGGTGCTCGCTCTTGGCTTCAGCGGAAGCGGCCAAAAAAAGCAAGTCCGTTTCACTGATTGTTTCATCAAAAGAAATCATATCGCTGACATCTAAGCGGCCATAGGTTAAAGTGCCGGTCTTATCGAAGGCAATCGTGTCCACTTTCCCCATTTTCTCAAGGGCTTCGCCGGACTTGATAATCACGCCATGCTTTGTCGCCTGCCCGATTGCCGCCATAATAGCGGTAGGCGTTGCCAATACAAGAGCGCAGGGGCAAAATACAACCAACACGGTGACTGCGGTAACAATATTCCTGGTAAATACATAGGCCAGAATTGCGATCAGCAGGGCAACGGGAACCAGCCAGCTTGCCACTCTGTCGGCTATTCTCTGCATAGGTGCCTGTTTATTCTCTGCGTCCTGCACCATACGGATCAGCTTTTGCAAAGAACTGTTTTCTCCTACTTTTGTTGCTGAAATATCAATCGAACCAAAGCGGTTGATGGTTCCGCAAAAAACTTCTTCTTCCACGCCTTTGTCAACCGGCAGGGATTCTCCCGTCATAATAGACTGGTCAACTGAGGTTTCGCCATTTATAATTGTTCCGTCAACCGGGATCGTTTCACCGGGCAGAATACGCAGAACATCTCCACCGCGGATTTCCTCTGCCGGTATCATTTCTTCTTTCCCGTCCTTTAGTCTGCGTCCCTTTGTCGGTGCAAGGCTAATCAGCTTTTTGAGACCCTTTTTCGCCCGGTTTGTCGTGGCTTCCTCTAAAAGTGCGCCGATTGCCATGATAAACACGACTTCTCCCGCCGCAAACAAATCCCCGATTGCAATTGCGGCGAACATGGCGATACAAATCAAAAGGGCAGATGATATTTTGCTGATACCGGGATTGTGGATAATCCGCCATATTGCCAGATACAAAAGGGGAATACCACTGATTACGATAGTTATCCACGCCGGGTCAAAGGGCAGAAACGAAAGCTGCACCGGCGTACCACCAAATTCCTCTATCAAGTGCGGAACTAAATCCAGCAGTAGGAATACACCGGCTACAATCGTCATGGGAAGCCCGGCCAGAAAACACTCAAGTTTCTTTAACATAATGCTTCCTCCAATCTGCACGACATTTCAAACAGATTCGTTCTTGACACTCGTTTGCTCTTGCCGTACAATAAGTTTGATAACAAACACTTTGTTCTCTTTTATTGTAAGCAGGAGCCAAAAGAAATGCAACGGATAATATCGTCCCCGTGTTTCGTATAGAACATTTTTGAAAATTTGTACGGGAGGAGTTATTATGGACAGACGACAGCAGAAAACAAGGGCGGCTATTTTTACTGCGTTCAGTGCGCTTTTGTCAGAAAAAAGTTATAGCAAAATTACAGTACAGGAAATCATTGATACCGCTAATGTTGGCCGAACAACCTTCTATGCACACTTTGAAACAAAAGACGATTTGCTGAAAGCCTTATGCGAAGAACTTTTCGGACATATTATCAGCAGCGCATTGGATTGTACCCACACTCACGGACTGTATTCTGACAGAAATGCTCCGGAGTCTGTATTCTGCCACTTATTACAACACCTGCAAGAAGATGAAAACAATATCCTCGAACTGCTTTCCTGCGAAAGCAGTGAACTTTTCCTGCGGTATTTCAAAGACAGCTTAAACGAATTGATACAAAATCAGTTTGTCAAACAAAAAGGGAAAAGCAATACGGATATTCCGCAGGATTTTTTAGTCAACCATATCTCCGGCAGCTTTGTAGAAATGGTATTATGGTGGATAAAGGGGCATATGAAACAAACACCGGAGGAATTAGACCGTTATTTCCGTGCTGTCATTGAACCGATCATATAGCTACTCTGGTTTAAAAATTCGTTTAGAAAAGTACACATATCACTTGAAAAAAATCGTGCATTTGACCAGATTCCGACATAATGATAGTAGAAGGCAAAGCCTTCAATCAATCAGCCGGAAATCCGATGGAGAACTATGGAATAAAAAAGACCTTTTCGCGGAAACAAAGAAGATTTGAATCCGGCGGAAAGGACGGAAGATGAAAGATAGAAATGGGACGCAGGAGCCAGATTAGCGCTTGTTTCAATACTTTGCACTTGAGAAAGATGGCGCTGTTCTTCGGGTGAGTGTGTATCTCCCTGGAAATGGTACAGGCAGTTTGAAAGGGCGGCTCCTGCGTCTAATGGAAAACAAACTGCGGGAACAGGGGAAGGGGTATGGATTGCGACAATCCCACCCTATGGTTATCAGAAAGACTCGGCGGACAAGTTCAAAATCATTCCCGACCCCGGAAGCGGCGGAAAAGGTGCGGTATATCTTCCGCCTGTGCGCTGCCGGTATGGGGTCGGAACAGATTGCCAAGCGTCTGGAACGGGAAAGGGTGCTTGTACCCATGGAATACGCCTACCGCACCATTCCCGCTACAACCCGGATTTTCCCTATCGGTGGTCGGGTAGCAGCATAGCGGATATTCTGGAAAACCCGGACTATATCGGCGTACAGATGAGCTGCAAGACGCATAAACTTTCCTACAAAAGCGATTTGGTAGTCGAGGTGCCGGAAGAAGAACGCTACCGGGTGGAAAACGCCCATGAACCGATTATTGACCGGGAACTGTGGGACATTGTGTAGCGGGTACGAACGAACAAGCGGCATCCTACCAAGCTGGGGAAAATGGATATGCTGGCGGGTATGGTACAATGCGCTGACTGCGGAAACACCCACTATCTTTGCCGGTGCGGAAGCTGGGACGAAAGCAAATACACCTATGTTTGCGGCAAATACCACCGCCACAAGGAAGAATGCACGCCCCACATAGTAAAGCCCTGCACCTGCGGGAAGCTGTTTTACAAGCGATACAGGCCTTTGTACAAACGGCACAAGCCGACCGGGAAGCTTTCATCGCCCATTTGACAGCCAAGCAATCCGGCCAGTTGAAAAAGGAACTGACGGCTAAGCGGAAAGAACTGGAGCAGGCAAGGAAACGGCTTGCAGAGGTTGACAACCTGATAGCCGCCACTTTTGAGAAGCTGGCAACCGGCATACTCGCAGACAAGCAATTCCAGCAGTTAAACGGACAGTATCTGGCAGAGCAGGAAACCTTGAATGAACATATTGCCCGCTTAGAAACAATACTTGCCAAACATCAGGACGAACTTAACAACGTGGGGAACTTTCTCGCCATTGTTGACCGGCATTTAGAAGTGCCGGAGCTGACGCCGAAAATCCTGCGGGAGTTTGTTCACCACATCAAGGTGCATGAGCGTGACGTCGCTTACAAGAAAAAGTTTTACACACAGAAAATTGGTGTCTATTTCAATTACGTTGGTACAATTGAATGAAGGGCATATCTTTGGATATGCCCTTCATCTTAAATCGACTATACATCCTTATTCCGCCGGCGCTTTAAGTCGGCTTTTTCCATTATAGTTTATTATTTAGTTAATTACTTCCTCTTCTTTGCGCTGATTATAACAGCAGAAGAAGCGACAACAGCCAAAGCGGTAATACCGATTATAGGTATCATTGATTCACCAGTTTCAACCTGTGATGAAGAAGTAGGAGCCTTGCTTGTTGTGCTGGCAGTTGATGCAGTACTAGAAGCGCTGGAGGTATTTGACGAACTGCTGGAAGAGTTCCCGGCGTTTATAGGAACTTCACTCTGTTCCTCAGCCGCAAAATACAGGTTGTTGATTGTAACACTGTCGCCGGGTTCACCATATACAACATATTTTACGACGCGGATGGTTGTATTATTGGCATCTGTCATTGTAAGTATATCGTTGTCATTAATAGCCTCATAAAGATTGACAGAGCCTTTGCTGGCTTCAACACCGTCAGCATTTCCGCTAAGTGTAGAAAGCTTAATTAGGCCAGCGTCAGAATCACTGCCTGATACATTATTGCAGCGAATCCATAAATCCCATTTTGCATCGCCGCTGACATCCCAATAAAGATTCGGCATGGCTTCAAAATCGAAAACAGACTGCTCAAAAGTTTCAGCCATTATATAGCACTCTGCGCGACCAGTTGTGTTTTCACTGCCGACAGTAACTGTCAAAGCGCCGTCTTTAATTTCAAATTCGCAGTCGGCTTCGGTTTGGTCTGTGTTGTTCCTCATTTCATCTTGAATGCCAATTATATTTACAGCGTTTTCAGCGGCAAAAGCAGAAAACGGAAGCGCCGCGACGGCCATAAGAGCCGCTGCCGTAAAAATTCCTAAGGCCTTTCTGATTTTCATAAAATATAACCCCCTATGTTTAAAAGTGTTTTATATATATTAACATTATATATAAATACATAATAAAAATCAATATTTTTTTGAATATTTACAAAAACAATATATAAATCATATAAATTGTAATAATCATAAAATTTATATGATTTATTATTAAAATACAAAAATAAAACGATGCATAAGGCATCGTTAAAAAGTTTTTATATATAGAAAATCATATTTTAAAGAATAAATGCATCATAATATAGTATTACAGTTCATCCAAATCGTAAGGCGTACACTGATATACAATAAAGTTAAGCCAATTTGAATATAGTAATGAAGCATGGGCCCGCCAGTTGACGCGCGGCAGGAGATCAATATCGTTATTTGGAAAATAATTATAAGGCATGTTGGCATTAATACCTTTTGAAGTATCTCTTTTATATTCGCTGGCGAGCGTGTCACGATCATATTCAGAATGCCCGGTAACAAAAAAGTTCCGGCAGGCATGGTCAGCGCAGATATATACTCCGGCCTTTTTGGAAGAACAGAGTATATCAAGTCCGTCAACCTTTTCTACATCCTCACGCTTAAACTCAGTGTTTCTTGAATGCGGAGCATAAAAATAATCGTCAAATCCTCGCATGAGCGGATGATGCGGAATGTCTACCTTGTGCAGATATATACCAGACAGCTTATCCGGCAAATTATATTTAGGTATGCCGTAATGGTAATAGAGGGCTGCCTGTGCCGCCCAGCAAATATGGAATGTAGAGTAAACATTGGTTTTTGACCATTCCATTACTTTGCAAAGTTCATCCCAGTAATCGACATCCTCAAACTTAAGCAGCTCAACAGGAGCACCCGTTATAATCAAACCGTCATATCTGTTGTTTTTAATCTCATCAAATGTTGTATAAAATGTAAGAAGATGCTCCTGTGAAGTGTTTTTAGATACATGCGAGGCCATCTGCATAAGAGTAATTTCAACCTGTAGCGGAGTGTTTCCAAGTAAACGAAGCAGTTGAGTTTCGGTTTCTATTTTTTTAGGCATAAGGTTGAGTATAAGAAGCTTAAGCGGCCTTATGTCCTGATGCAAAGCTCTATGCTCCGTCATAACGAAGATATTTTCACTTTTCAGAACTTTAGCGGCCGGGAGTCTATCTGGAATTTTGACGGGCATATATAACACCTCTCTTAAAAATATAACTATATAAGTATAACATAATTATAGTACAAATAAAAGTGGACAAGATTAATAAATATCAATAGAATAAAAAATCTCAAAAGGTGGTTAATAGGGAGACCCCGATGCCGATAATTCGTAGAAGTATAGTAAAAGTAAAAAATATTTAAAATAAATTAAAAAAGGGGGTTGACAAGAAAGATTGTGTGCGATATAATAACAAGGCTCTCTTGAGAGGGGGAGCGGGAAGCACATTGAAAA
>JAUUSE010000025.1:0-24993 GCA_030842085.1 Bacillota bacterium
CCTTGCAGCAAGTATGCTGTTAAAAAGCAGACAAATCAGTCATCCTTTTTAAATAAATCAATCAGGCAACTGACGAATCCTATTAAAAACATGAAAAAGCCTAAAAAGAACATTATGGGAAACATTATTTCATCACCGTCAAGGCTGCTTCCGAAAAAGTTGATGCCGAGCGCGGAAAATCCAAGAAATATAGCGCCCGCAATGGTAAACGCCGCACATATTATCGTCTTTTTCATTATATTTCCTCCTTAGCATTATTATATTAATCAGGCAGTGCTCTTGTATTGAGTCTTTAATTTAAATTTATGCTCCGCTAAAGCCTAAATCATATTCTCACAGTGCCGTCGAATACTTTAACAGCGTTGCCCTCCATCCATACCGTTTCGTCGGTGTAGTTTATGATGAGGTCGCCGCCAAGAAGCATTACCTTTACATTTTCACCCTTTTTGCAGTATCCGTTCTCAACTGCGGCGGCTACAGCCGCGCACGCGCCGGTGCCGCAGGCCATTGTTTCGCCGCTTCCGCGCTCCCATACGCGCATTTTAAGCGTATTTTTATCCACTACCTTTATAAATTCGGTATTCACCCTGCTGGGGAAGATATCGGCGTTTTCAAACTGCGGGCCGATTTTTTCAATATCGATATTATCGACGTCGTTGCAGAAAACGACGCAGTGCGGGTTGCCCATCGACACACATGTTATATCATAATTTTTGCCGCCTATTTCCGTCCTGCGGGATATTATTTTTTCACCGTCAAGAAGTACGGGAACCTTTTCCGGCGCAAATTCCGCCTTGCCCATGTCGACATTTACCGAGGAGACTTTACCGTTTTTAGTCGAAAGCTTGAGCGTTTTTATGCCGCTTAACGTCTCTATCGTTATAGTGGTTTTGTCCTTGTCCACAATACCGTTGTCATACACATACTTGCCGACGCAGCGTATGCCGTTGCCGCACATTTTGCCCTCGCTGCCGTCAAGATTAAACATGCGCATCTTAGCGTCTGCCACTTTCGACGGGCAGATGAGTATTACACCGTCGCCGCCAATGCCGTAATGCCTGTCCGACAGCGCTATTGACAGTGATTCAGGACTTGCAATGTCCTGCTTAAAGCAGTCAAAATATATATAGTCGTTGCCGCAGCCGTGCATTTTGGTAAATTCAAGCGTCATTTTCTTGTCGCGCATGTTGTTTATATCGACCAGCTCGGTGTTGTATTCAGTATACCGGCTGCGCAGACTGTCGGCCACAGCGTTCGCCGTGTCTATTGACGTAAGGCATGGAATGCCAAGCCTGCTTGCCAGGCAGCGTATCTTTACGCTGTCACGCGCCGGGTCGCGGCCCTTTGTAGAGGTGGAGATTATGTACTGTACAGCGCCGCTTTCCAAAAGCGTCATGGTGTTTACATCTGACTGATGTATTTTATCCACCGGCTCAACCTCAAAGCCCGCCTCTTTAATGGCGGCTGCCGTACCGTGAGTGGCGTAGAGCTTAAAGCCAAGCTGGCTGAACTTCTTAGCAACGTCTATTATCTCCGCCTTATCGCTGTTGCGGACCGTAATGAGCACGCCGCCGCCCTTTATCATCTTATAGCCCGCGCCGATAAGGCCCTTGTAGAGCGCCTCTTCAAACGTTTTGCCGACGCCGAGCACCTCGCCGGTGGACTTCATCTCCGGACCAAGATGGTTGTCAACGTCCTGAAGCTTTTCAAATGAGAAAACCGGCACCTTTACCGCAACATACGGCGACGACGGATAAAGTCCCGTGCCGTAGCCCATGTCCTTGAGCTTTTCGCCGAGCATTGCACGCGTTGCAAGGTCAACCATCGGTACGCCGGTCACCTTGCTTATATACGGCACTGTGCGGGAAGCACGCGGGTTAACCTCTATAACGTACACTTCGCCGTCATGCAGTATGTACTGTATATTTACAAGACCTTTTGTGTCCATAGCCAGCGCAAGCTTTTTGGTGCACTCTATTATCCTGTCGGTAAGCTTGTCGTCGAGATGTATCGCAGGGTATATGGCGATGGAGTCGCCGGAGTGTACGCCGGTGCGCTCAACATGCTCCATAATTCCCGGTATGAGTATATCATCGCCGTCGCATATAGCGTCTACCTCAAGCTCTATACCCATTATATATTTATCAATAAGCACCGGATTTTCTATCTTCTGGCTGAGTATCAGCTCCATAAACTCCACAATGTCCTTATCCTCAAAGGCGATGCTCATGTTCTGACCGCCGAGGACGTATGACGGACGCACCAGCACGGGATATCCCAGACGATGTGCGTCTTTAAGCGCTTCTTCCGTCGTCATAACGGTAGCGCCCGCCGGACGTTTTATCTCAAGCCGCTCCAGCAGCTCGTCGAAGCGCTCGCGGTCCTCCGCCATGTCTATGCTGTCGGCAGAGGTGCCGAGTATGGGTATGTTGTTCTTGCTCAGATATTTTGTCAGCTTAATTGCCGTCTGCCCGCCGTATGCTACGACAACACCAACCGGCTGCTCAATCTTAAGTATCGGCTCGACGTCTTCAGGCGTGAGCGGCTCAAAATACAGCCTGTCTGATGTGTCAAAGTCGGTGGATACCGTTTCGGGATTGTTGTTGATTATCACAACGTCATAACCCTGACGCTTGAGCGCCCAAACGCTGTGCACGCTGGAGTAGTCGAACTCAATGCCCTGGCCTATGCGTATAGGTCCTGAGCCGAAAACAACAACCGTCTTGTGACCATTGTCCGGCTTGACCGACTCGTTCACCTCATCAAAGGTGGAGTAGAAGTATGGCGTGGCCGCCTCAAACTCACCGGCGCAGGTGTCGACCATTTTATAAACGGGATATACCTTGTTTTTTATCTTTTGACCGGATATGCGCTCAATGGCCGTGTCGGTAAAGCCAAGTCTTTTGCCGCGCATGTACATTTCGTCGTTAAGCTCTGATGTTGAAAGCTCAGCTTCATAATCTGCAAGATTTTTGACGGCATGTAAAAACCACATGTCTATCATAGTGGCTTCGTGTATTCTCTCAAGCTGCGTACCGCGGAGTATTAGCTCATATATCTGGAAAAGGCGCTCGTCGGTAGCGGTGTGTATTCTCTCAAGCAGCTCCTCCGACGGGGTGTTGCTCCACTTCGGCTCATGCGGTGTATCGAGAGAAATCTCAGCGCCTCTGACGGCTTTCATAAGCGCCATTTCAAAGGTGTCGCCCAGCGCCATGACCTCGCCCGTCGCTTTCATCTGGGTGCCAAGCGTGCGCTTAGTATATACGAATTTATCAAACGGCCACTTTGGCAGCTTAACAGCGACATAGTCGAGCGCCGGCTCAAAGCAGGCGTATGTCTTGCCGGTAACGGCATTGGGTATCTCGTCAAGAGTATAACCTATAGCTATCTTAGTGGCAACCTTTGCAATTGGGTAGCCCGTCGCTTTAGAAGCCAGTGCAGATGAACGTGATACACGCGGATTAACCTCTATTACAGCATATTCAAAACTGTCGGGATTTAGCGCGAACTGGCAGTTGCAGCCGCCCTCTACGCCGAGTGCCTGAATTATGTTTATGGCCGCCGTGCGCAGCATCTGATATTCTTTATCGGCGAGCGTCAGCGCCGGCGCAACAACAATGCTGTCGCCGGTATGTATGCCGACAGGGTCAAAGTTTTCCATGCTGCATATGGTTATGCAGTTGCCGTTTTTGTCGCGCATAACTTCAAACTCTATTTCTTTCCAGCCGGATATGCACTTTTCAATAAGCACCTGAGTAATAGGGGAGAGACGCAGACCATCAGCCGCTATTTCGGCAAGCTCATGCTTGTTTTCGGCAATTCCGCCGCCGGTGCCGCCCAAAGTAAACGCCGGACGCACTATTACCGGATATCCGATATATTCGGCAAAGTCGAGCGCTGCATCAACGTCGGTGACCACCTTTGACGGAACGCAGGGCTGACCGATTTTTTCCATCGTTTCCTTAAACTTCTCACGGTCCTCGGCCTTGTCTATACATTCTGGGTCGGCGCCGAGCAGCGTGACGTTGTACTCCTCCAAAAATCCCTCTTTTGCAAGCTGCATGGCAAGCGTAAGTCCCGTCTGCCCGCCGAGCGTCGGGAGTATGCTGTCTGGGCGCTCCGCCTCAATTATACGTTTAAGGGTGGTGCGGGTGAGCGGCTCAATGTAAATTCTATCCGCCATGGCGGCGTCGGTCATGATGGTGGCGGGGTTGGAGTTGACCAGCACTATTTCCAGGCCGTCGTCCTTAAGAGCGCGGCAGGCCTGTGTGCCGGCATAGTCGAATTCCGCAGCCTGGCCTATCACAATAGGGCCTGAGCCTATGACTAATACTTTCTTTATAGATTTATTCAGCGGCATTCTTATTTCCCTCCATCATTTCCATAAATATGTCGAACAGATATGCGGTATCCTGCGGACCGGCGGCAGCTTCCGGGTGGAACTGCACTGAGAAGCAGGGCGCATTTTTATATGATACACCCTCGCAGGTGCCGTCGTTGGCGTTTATGTGGCTTATATCGGCTATGTTGTCAGGCAGACTGTCGTTTACAACATAGTAACCGTGGTTCTGGCTGGTTATGTATACGCGGCCGGTGCGCATATCCTTAACTGGGTGGTTTGCGCCGCGGTGACCGTACTTAAGCTTGGCCGTTTTGCCGCCGGCGGCCAGCGCCAGCAGCTGGTGCCCGAGGCAGATGCCGAAAGTAGGTATTTTAAGCTCAAACAGCTTTTTGACTTCTTCAACTATATCCATATTTACCGACGGGTCGCCAGGGCCGTTTGAAAGCATTATTCCGTCGGGATTTATTGCTTTTATCTGCTCAGCGGTGGTATTGTACGGCACGCTTATTACATCGCAGCCGCGCTCGTTTAAGCAGCGGCGGATGTTGTCCTTAGCGCCGAAGTCGAATAAAACCACTTTGTGCTTGGGATTATCTATTTTATATTCCTTTATCTCACTGGAAGACACAAGCGGAACACAGCGGCCGGGAGTATATGAGCGCAGCTTGTCCATGTCGACGCTGTCGGGGTCGGAGGTTATAACGCCGTTCATAACGCCCGTCTCTCTTATAATTTTGGTGAGTACGCGCGTATCAATGTCGCTCAGGCCTACAATATTATTATCCTTTAAAAAAGTGTCAATATCGCCTTCGCTTCTAAAGTTTGAAGGATACTGACACCATTTTTTAACAATATAAGCACTGGGATGCGGCTTCGCGCTTTCAAAATCCTCAGATATAATACCGTAATTACCGATAAGCGGGAAAGTTTGAACAACTATCTGACCATGAAAGCTTGGGTCGGTCAGCGTTTCAATATATCCCGTCATACCCGTTGTAAATACGACCTCGCCGACTGCCTCGGCTTTAGCACCAAAGGGGCGCCCCTTAAAAACAGTACCGTCGGCCAGCACAAGATATGCATATTCCGCCATTGTCATCGCTCCTTTTTATATATAAAAAAATCCACGTGCCCAAGCCCTGAAGCCGGGCAGTGAACACAGGATGTTCATCCTAAATATGATATCGCAAAACCTTGCAAAAGTCAAGATTTTTCTATTGTTATTTTAATATCTGCATATATCTGATTTTTACCTGAAATATCGATGAAAACCGACGGTCGAATTTTAGCATAGATGTGTATGCTTTGCAGAAAAAGAGGGTGTATCCGGCAGTAATGTAAAAATATAAAAACATATTGTTTATATGCTTTAAATTTGGGCAAAAAGCGTGATTGAAAAAAGAATAAAAAAATGTTAAACTATAGTGAATGATTTATTTGCGGCTGAGGAAAGTCAATACCCCAAAAGCTCAGGGCATTAATTTGCAGGGAGGATAAATAATGGATGTTGTTAAGGAGTTTGGCTCGCTTGTTTTTAATGAGCAGGTAATGCGTGAAAGGCTGCCGAAAGATATATATAAGGCATTGAGGCGCACGATGCAGGAGCGCAAGGATCTTAATATAGACATAGCAAACGTCGTCGCCAGCGCAATGAAAGACTGGGCGGTGGAAAAGGGCGCCACACATTACACACATTGGTTTCAGCCAATGACAGGCATTACGGCGGAAAAGCATGAGGGCTTTATAACTCCCTGCGACGACGGAAAGGTAATAATGGAATTTTCCGGCAAAGAGCTGGTAAAGGGTGAGCCGGATGCTTCAAGCTTCCCAAGCGGCGGTATACGCGCGACTTTTGAAGCAAGGGGATATACTGCATGGGACCCTACCTCTTATGCATTTATTAAGGACAAGACGCTGTGCATACCAACGGCATTCTGTTCATTCAGCGGTGAGGCGCTTGACAAAAAAACTCCGCTGCTGCGCTCAATGCAGGCAATAAGCCGTCAGGCTATGCGTGTAATAAAGCTGTTCGGCGATGACAGTATAACGGACGTTACCACTACGGTAGGCGCCGAGCAGGAGTATTTTCTTATAGACGAGAGCATTTATAAAAAGCGTCCCGACCTCGTATACTGCGGGCGTACATTATTCGGCGCGCGTCCGTCAAAGGGTCAGGAAATGGAGGACCACTACTTTGGCGTGCTTAAGCCGAGGGTGGCTGCGTTTATGGATGATTTGGACGAGGAGCTGTGGAAGCTCGGCGTGGTTGCCAAAACCAAGCATAATGAGGTTGCTCCCGGCCAGCATGAGCTTGCGCCGATGTTTTCTACGACAAATATTGCAACTGACCATAATCAGCTTGTTATGGAGATAATAAAGACTGTAGCCAAGCGTCACGGTTTGGCATGCCTGCTTCATGAAAAGCCCTTTGCCGGCGTCAACGGAAGCGGCAAGCACAACAATTGGTCGATGAACACTAATACCGGCGAAAATCTGCTTGACCCGGGCGATACTCCGAGCGAGAATGCGCGTTTTCTGCTTATGCTTGCAGCTGTCATAAAAGCAGTGGATGAATATCAGGATTTGCTGCGCATATCCGTCGCAACTCCCGGCAACGACTGCCGTCTTGGCGGCGATGAGGCTCCGCCGGCTATAATATCAATTTTTCTGGGCGATGAGCTGACAGCTATATTAGACTGCATTAAAGATGGCAAGCCGTATGACAAGCATGCCGACGGCGAAAAAATGGAGGTAGGCGTCGACGCCCTACCAAACTTCCCGAAAGATACCACCGACCGCAACAGAACGTCTCCGTTTGCATTTACCGGCAATAAATTTGAGTTCCGCATGCCGGGGTCGTCGGTGTCAATAGCGGGGCCAAACTTTATAATAAACACAATAGTGGCAGAATCCCTTTGCCAGTTTGCCGACGAACTTGAAAAGGCGGATGATTTTAAAAAGGCCCTGACTGATATTATAAAAAGGACCATGATAGAGCATGACCGCATAATATTTAACGGCAACAATTACTCAGAAGAGTGGGTAAAAGAGGCTGAAAGGCGCGGTCTGCTTAATCTTAAATCTTCTGTTGATGCACTGCAGCTTTTCTCGCAGGAAAAAAATATAAAGCTGTTTGAAAAGCACGGCGTGCTGACTAAGGGAGAACTTTTGGCGCGTCAGGAGATTATGCTGGAAATATGCTACAAAACTATAAATATTGAAGCACTCACCATGCTCGACATAGTCAAGCAGCAGATAGCCCCTGCCATCATTGAATACATGTCTGACATAAGCCAAGCGATAAACGCCAAAAGGGCGGCTAATGAGAACCTTGGCTGTAAATTAGAGAATAATTTACTTGCGAAATTATCGTGCTTATCAGATGAGCTTGACGACAAAATAACCGAGCTTGAAACGGCGGTTGATGCAGCGAAAAAAGAGACGGATGCTATAGAGACTGCAAAGGTATATCATGACAGTGTGTTTGAAAAAATGCAGGAGCTGCGCAATGTGGCTGACGAGCTGGAAATGATTACTAAAAAGAGTTATTGGCCGCTTCCAAGCTATGGAGATATATTATACAGCGTAAAATAATTTTTGCGGCTTTGGTAATGTAAAGCAAAACTGAATATTAATAAAAGCAGGTGATGCCGTCCATGCATCACCTGCTTTTATTATGCTGATGTTTCTGGAATGAGGATCTACATTGTGAAATGGCGGGGTGATAGCAAATAAAAATTCCTGCAAATACAAAATAAACTTTATAAAAGGTTCGAAAATCTTAAAAAGCTGATTATAAAATAAGTTTATGGTTTATAGATTTAAATAAAAAAATAGCACTGCCGTTAAACGACAGTGCTCTAAAACCAATTTATTATTCAAGCTCAAATGCGCCGGTATAAAGCTGATAATATTTGCCGTGTTCAGCCAAAAGCTTTTCATGGCTGCCGCGCTCAATTATACGGCCATGATCCATTACCATTATTACATCGGAATTTTTAATGGTTGAGAGCCTGTGCGCTATAACAAATACCGTACGGCCTTTCATAAGAGCATCCATACCGCGCTGCACTATTGCCTCGGTACGCGTATCAATAGAGGAGGTAGCCTCGTCAAGTATCATAACCGGCGGGTCGGCTACAGCCGCTCGGCTTATAGACAGAAGCTGACGCTGTCCCTGCGACAGATTGCTTCCATCTCCGGAAAGCATTGTATTATATCCATCCGGCAGACGCGTGATAAAGTCGTGGGCGCCGGCTAGCTTGGCAGCGCTTATGCATTCCTCATCCGTCGCTTTAAGATTGCCGTACCGTATGTTGTCCATTACAGTGCCGGTAAACAGGTTTGTATCCTGAAGCACCATTCCAAGAGAGCGGCGCAAATCTGCCTTTTTAATCTTGTTTATGTTTATTCCGTCATAGCGGATTTTTCCATCAGCTATGTCGTAAAATCTGTTGAGCAGATTTGTAATTGTAGTCTTGCCGGCGCCCGTTGCACCGACAAATGCAACTTTCTGCCCCGGCTCTGCATATACGGTAATATTATGAAGAACCGGCTTGTTTTTCTCATACTCAAAGTCAACGTCAAACAGTCTTACGTCGCCGGTAAGCCTCGTGTAAGTAACGGTACCATCGGCCTGGTGCGGATGCTTCCACGCCCATATGCCTGTGCGTTCTTCGCACTCTTTAATCTCGCCGTTTTCAATTTTCGCGTTTACCAGCTTTACATATCCATTGTCTACTTCTTTAGGCTCGTCGACAAGCTCGAATATGCGTTCAGCGCCGGCAAGTCCCATTACTACCGAGTTAATCTGCATCGACACCTGGCCTATATTTCCAGCAAACTGCTTCGACATGTTTAGGAAAGGCACGACAACGCTTATGCTGAGAGCCATTTGTGATATGCTGACGTTAGGTATGTCAGTAAGCAATAATATTCCGCCTGCCAATGCGACAATAACATACATTATGTTTCCGACGTTCATAAGTATCGGCATAAGGATGTTTGAATATCTGTTGGCGTTCCGCGATTCTTCAAACAGTGTGTCGTTAATCTTGTCGAAGTCGGCTTTGCTTTCTTCCTCATGGTTAAAGACCTTAACAACCTTTTGCCCATGCATGATTTCTTCGATATATCCCTCTTCCTTACCGAGAGAGCGCTGCTGACGTATGAAGTATCTTGAGGAGTGTCCGCCTATATACTTTGTTATAAGAATCATAACCGTCACACAGACAAGTACGACGAGGGTAAGCCATAAGCAGAAATACAGCATTATTATCAATATGGTCATTGTGCTGATTGCCGATATAAGCAGCTGCGGGAAGCTCTGTGATATCATCTGGCGCAGAGCGTCGATATCGTTGGTATAGCGGCTCATTATATCGCCGTGATTGTTCTGATCAAAGTATTTGATGGGCAGCCGCTGCATGTTGTTAAACATTTTTTCACGCATTTTCTTAAGCGAGCCCTGAGTTATTATCGCCATAAGCTGGCTATACGCAAAGCCGGATATGAGAGAGAACACATAAAAGGAAATGAGTACGGCGACGAGCATGAGTATCTGACTGCCGACTGCCGACCAATCGCCCGACTGCCAGCTCTGCTCGACCATGGCAATAACGTTCTGCATAAACACCGCCTGTATTGAACTTACAATAGCGTTGATTATTATGCATATAAGTGTTACCGGCATCATTACAGGATAAAAGGAAAATACTGTTTTTATAACTCGTAAGGCAGTATGCTTTTTGGGAGTATTATTTTTCTTCATCACTGTCACCTGCCTTATTCTGAGATGTATATATTTCTCTATAAATCTCGTTGTTCTGCATAAGTTCGGCGTGATTGCCAATACCGTTTATTGTACCGCCGTCCATGACTATTATCCTGTCGGCGTCCTCCACTGACGAGGTACGCTGCGCTATAATTATCTTGGTGGTTTCAGGTATGAACTCGCGCATGGCTTTTCTTATAAGAGCGTCGGTTTTCGTATCGACAGCGCTGGTAGAGTCGTCCAAAATAAGTATCTTTGGCTTTTTGAGGAGCGCACGCGCTATACACAGACGCTGCTTCTGTCCGCCGGACACATTTGCGCCGCCCTGCTCGATGTATGTATCGTAGCCGTCGGGGAAAGTGGATATAAACTCATCTGCCTGGGCAAGCTTGCATGCGTGAATCATTTCTTCGTCGGTAGCTTCCTTGTTGCCCCAGCGCAGGTTTTCTTTTATAGTGCCGGAGAAAAGTATATTTTTCTGAAGTACCATTGCTACCTGATCTCTAAGCGTCTCCAAATCATATTGCTTAACATTAATTCCGCCGACTTTTATATCGCCCTCAGTGACGTCGTAAAGCCGAGATATAAGCTGAACCAGCGTCGATTTTGACGAGCCGGTGCCGCCTATAATTCCGATTGTTTCACCCGATTTAATATGTAAATCTATGTTGGCGAGTGCCATGCGTTTGGCTGATTTTGAATACTTGAAGCTCACATGGTCAAAGTCTATCGAACCGTCCGGCACGTCATATACCGGATTTTCCGGATTGGAAAGCGTGCTTTTTTCATCCAGCACCTCAACAATACGCTTTGCTGATTCCGCCGACATGGTTATCATAACAAATACCATTGACACCATCATAAGGCTGTTGAGTATCATGAAGCTGTAGATAAGCAGGGCGGATAACTGACCGACATCCAAATCCAGACCGTGGCTCGTTATTATTGTATAAGAGCCGAAAGAAAGCACAAACGCTATAACGGTATAAATGCAGAACTGCATCATAGGGTTGTTGAGTGCAAGTATACGCTCAGCTTTTGTAAAGTCCTTGCAGACGTCCTCAGCAGCTCGGCCGAATTTTTCCTCTTCATAGTCCTCGCGGACATATGACTTAACAACTCGCATGGCCTTAACATTTTCCTGTATTGAGTTGTTGAGCGCGTCATACTTTTTAAATACCTTTCTGAAAAGCGGCATTGCCTTGCGTATAACGAGGAAAAGTCCCAATCCCAAAATTGGCACCAATATAAGGAAGATGAAGGCCATTTTACCGCCCATTACGAAAGCCATTACAAACGCGAAAATGAGCATAAGCGGGCACCTTATAGCTGTTCGTATTATCATCATATATGACATTTGTACATTGGTAACATCGGTAGTCAGACGCGTTACAAGGGAAGATGTTGAAAATTTATCAATATTCTCAAATGAATATCCCTGTATATTATAGAACATGTCCTTGCGCAAATTTCGCGCCAGCCCGCATGAGGCTGTTGCACAGGTTGAACCGGCGGCTGCGCCGAAAATAAGGGATATAGCCGCCATTGCTATGAGTATAAGACCGTATACTGCAATTTCTCCCAAGGTGCATTCGGCCTTTATCCGATTTACAAGTCTGGCGATTACAAATGGAATTATACATTCCATCACAACCTCCACCGACACAAGTATAGGAGTTAAAATGGAATCCTTTTTGTACTCTCTTATACTGTGCGCTAATTTTCTTATCATTAAATCTACCTCTTTTCACTGACAAAAATAAGAGGCATTTGCCGATTTATATTTCAGAAGTTATAACTTTGGCAAATGCCGCCTAATCATATTCCTTTGTACCATAGCTTTTATTAGCATACGGCGTTGCTTTAAACCTCCTGTCATTCTCCAAGGTGCGCCAATGCATAAGAAGAATACGAAGCATTTCCAACAAAGACTTTTTCTGCTCAGCATTAAGGCAGGAAAGCATTAAAGACACCTTTTCTTCATATTCGGACTGCATCCTGATTGCTTCAGCTTTTCCGGCTTCAGTAAGTCTGAGCACTATCTGACGGCCGTCGGTATCACTTCGGCTTTTTTCAATAAAATCGTCATTTTCGATTTTAGTCAGTATCTCACTCATTGCACCGGATGATATGCCTAACTCATTTTGCAGATTGCACTGTAAAATTTCTCCATTTTCGAGAAGGACCGAAAAAATACGCCTTCTGCCGTACTTTCCGCCCATCCTATAGTGCAGAAAATGTCCGCATGAACCCAAGCTCGTTATTATTTCATGCTGTAAAGAAATATCGCTGTCTTTCACTCTTGGTACTCCTTTTGATTACTTCATAAATTATACCAAAGCAGCAAAAAAATGTAAAGGTACCAAGAGATTTTTAATTGTAGAAGTTGGGCAGTAATGTGTGTATTTTATTAGTTAAAAATGACAAAATATAATATATAATATAGTTTACATAATAATAGTTAAAATGCGGAAAATAGAATATTGCATGACATTGAAAATGCAATACTTAAATAGAATGATATAAAAATTAGAATGAAAATATTAGAAAATTATAGGGCCGCCGATAGTAGTCTAAATAAATCGGTATCTGTAATTTAAATTTTAACTGTAGCAAAAGCAAAAAATAGGCTATATTAAAATAATAGTAAGATAAAAAGGCGCATAATCCTGACGGACTATGTGCCTTTTCTAATAATAACTATAAAAGCTTAACAGAATAAAAAGCCGTGATATTTATTTGTATTAAGCGGCAGAAATTGCTTTGACTACATCATGACGACTACAAAACACAAGCGATCCCTGAAGCCAAACACAGACATTTAATGAAAGCAGGCAAAAAATATTTTCAATAAATTGCAAGGATATTAGGAAGCTAACTGTAAATTGTAAATTAAAGCATATTGTGTCTTTATATTTTAACGATTTTAATATTTTGTTTATTTCCTAATCATCCCATCGATTTATGGCCTCGACCCTTTTTATTATTTCATTTTTCATAATTTCCAAATCCGTATCTTTATTTTTTACTTCTTTGAACGTGGCAAAATTAAAAACTGCAAAAATCAGTCCAATAGCTATAATGATTAATATAAATTTAATAGTTATAGGATTTCCTGACAGAAAAAGCATTATAAAACAAAATGCTATAAAAATAGCCTCAAATACAATTTCGAAAATGAGGTTAGATATGGCGGCTCTGCTGTAAACAGAATAAATTTTAACTACTGTTTTATTGTTTTCGTTTAAAACTTTGCCCATTACATAATATGTTCGTGCTCTGAGCTCGTTTAGGCAAAAACGGTCAATATAAACGTGCCGACGTCCGAAATAATCGGCATTTACAATACCCATTTTTCCTTTTTTTGAGCAATAAAACATTAAATTTTGCTGATTACTATCTGTTACCGAGCATTTTCCATTTTGCTGCCGGAGCTTGCTGATAGTTTCTTGATAGCTTTCATCTACCTCAATTGTGATTTCATCAATAATTTTGTCAATTGATTTCATAATAAACCACCTTAAAAAACAAATAACCGTCTCGAGTAAAGAGCCGGCTGTTTTTAATTAACATTGGACAAGCAGATTTCAACAGTTTAATTTCTAATTTTATTTTATCAATATTATATATGTGTGTCAAGCATTTAAAAGGCCGCTTATAGGAACCATTTATAAAACATTATTAATAACAAACTGGAATAGGGTAACTGATATACAGATTGCAATTTTAGGCGGATATATTTTTGAGGCCACTAGAATTTGTTGGCTTTTTATTCTAAAGTAATATAATAATTCTAAATTGAGGAATCAAGTATATGAATATTGAGTTATTGGTAAAAACATTATCAATTGAAAAAATAATTATTTATGGTAATCGCGCTATTACTTCTAATGATATTGATTTATTAATAGTTTCAGATGATTTTATTGATATATTTAGACAGAAACGTAAAAAGCTAGTCAAAAGATTAATATCATCTGATAAGCCTATAGATCCTATTTGTTTAACTATCCACGAGTATAGAGTTTTGCTAGATAGCAACGATAATTACAGACTAAATATAATTGAAAAAGGAGAAATCCTCTATGATAAATCTATCTACAGATAAGTTTAAAAATGCAATAAACAGCTTACACAACGAAATAACAAAAATGCAAGTCAATCAAACTAACAATCTTAATGATAAGAGCTTTCTTATTGAATATACAATAGCTCTGGAATGGTTCTTAAAGAATAAAATAGTTTCACCCCATGAAGAAATAATATTAAAACGTGATTGTACTAAAATATATAATTATGTATACAATGGCGGTTCAATATTTTATTATTCAAGCTTTTATTATTCCGAATCCGCTATCAAGAGTGGAGACTTTGCTAAAATACAAAATTCATTTAGAAAAATGAATTTTGATATTATGGCCATGATGCTTAATATAAAACAGAACATCGACAATAATCGCGATTTGGGCTATTCTGAAGATGATTGCTTTTTTGAGAGAATTTCGTATTGCAATAAAACAGTTAACTATGTGCTTACAAATCAGCTTCGAGATTTTTATAATCCTAGCCTTTATTTAATGTGTAACCTATTGCAGACTCTTATCTTATATTATAATTCAGGTCAACGAAAATACGAATCTGAGGCATACAATGACTTAAAAATGTTATTCAATACCTTGAATAGGTATTTAGAAAAATCAGAAATAATTACATTAATTCTTTCTAACCCCCCAATTGTATTATTTTATATATGACCAGTTCCTTAAGTGCAGAACGATTCTAAATATTAATAGTTCATTTCCTCAATATTTTGGCAATGTAACACCACAAATGAATTTTAAAACTCTTCTTAGAGTATTGACTAGTATGATAAATATTGACCTTAATAGTTTCAACAGTCTTTTTGAAACAGAATATAAAAATTTACAAAAAGCATACGACTCATTTTCATTACTAGAAAAGGTACTTTTTGTTAGGAATGTATCTGCATATTTATTTGTTAACAATATAAAATTCAATCAGACACTGGAATTAGGGCTTTTTGAAGAAATGCCTCATTTTGATTTATCTAACTTTTTACAACAAGTATTTGAATTAGATAAGATTAATATTGAAAGTGTTTCGACCGAACAAATCGCTAGTGTACAAAGTATGAAAGATCAAGATCTTCGATTAAAGTTTTCAAAAACAATAAAGGGCGTAGATCAACAAATATTATTAAGAGAAGCTACCAAGCCACATGGAAGTTTTGAAATATCCGATATGGAGGTCCCTATACAATTTCAAGGGAGGATGATCTATTTGTGTATTCCCTTTAAAACAGGGGTGGAAATACGTGAAAATACAGTTCCTATAAATGCTATATATCAAATTTTGCGTCCTTTTCTTGAATTTAATTCTTGTGTTGTGATATTTGTAACTGCTAAAAAGTGCTCTGAGCAGCTAATGAATTACATAAAAAAGATGAAAAATAAAATGAATTGGCCTATTGAAGTAATAGAAGAACGCACTTTATCAGCCTTATTATTATATAATAATCAATTATAATAAAGAACAAAAAAGCAGTTGACTAATATAATTTCTTTAATTAGAAGAAAGAGTGCCAAACAATATATAATTTGTCTGGCACTCCTTTTGATTTGATGTTTTTAGCTAATAACTTCCAAAATTTTAATGAAAAAAGCTTTTATCAAATGTGAGGGCTATTCATAACTATCCGCGATACAATTAGCCTGATTAATGGCATGGGAGTGTGCAATATGATAATAAAGTTAGGTACTATTTACTACAATAAATTTACTGAATTTATGAGGCCAATATCTTTTATGCTAAATTAAATGAAGATTAGTAATTCTATGATAACGTAATATTAAATGTTTCGAATAAATACAGATAATATAAAAGAAAAATTATTTTGATGAAATTATATCTATTATAAATTCAAGCGCTTTATTCCTAGTAAATGATAAATAAACAACTCACTTAATGGAAAGTTAGAAGAAGAAATATATCAAGATTATTAAAATAATTTAAATCTGTTATAGTTTTATAAACTTTTAGAAATAGTTGCCGAAAATCTTATTAAACAATATGATACTGAAATATCAATATTAAGAAATGATTCCACATGTATACTTGTTAAAAAGTATCCAGTTTTTGACTCAACCGGCGGTTTCGGCGCAATATAAACTTTAGTTACGTAAAGCTTGCGGCGACTTAGAAGAATTTAGGATTAATTTTAATCATGCTTTGCTTGCTCTATTAGTAAATTTTATTATAAAACCGTGATTAATAAAGTAAAAATTATCAAGGCATTACTTTTACTTTAAAGATATATATGGTATACTTAATTATATTGATATATGTTGGTAAAGGGAGATTGCTTATGTCAAATCTTTTTATATGCTATCCTAAATGCACGACTTGCCAAAAGGCTAAGGCGTGGCTTGATGAACATGACATTTTCTACGATATGCGAAATATTAAAGAAGAAAATCCGACGGCGGATGAGCTGTCTAAATGGATAAAAGACAGCGGCTTTCCGGTAAAGAGATTTTTTAATACCAGCGGGATTTTATACAAAGAGCTTAATTTGAAGGAAAAACTTCAGAGCATGCCGGAAAGTGAGCAGATAAATCTCTTGTCGACCGACGGAATGCTGGTAAAGCGGCCGATATTAGTAACTGAAAAGTCTGTTTTGGTGGGCTTTAGGGCTGCTGAATGGGAAGCCGCCCTGATTTAAGTCAGTGCAAGACGATATTGATATCAGCATGCGGAATTTGCCGGCAAAATTGCAGGGCCGAATGCTTATGCAGGCGAATAAACTTATAAACTATGGAAGGAATGAAAAACATGCCGTGCATTCAAACGAAAGTAAATGTGTCCATAACCGATGAACAAGAAAAATCGATGAAAAAGCGTATGGGTGAGGCAATATCTATAATTCCGGGCAAAAGCGAAAGCTGGCTTATGCTTGATTTTGAGGACAACTGCCATTTGTATTTTAAGGGCACAGAACAGCCGTCGGCGTTTATTGAAGTAAAAATTTACGGTAAATCCAGCGCTCAAGTATACGATAAGCTTACGAGTAAACTGACTGAAATTGTGTCGTCGGAGCTTAATATTCCGGCAGAGCGCATTTATGTTAAATATGAAGAAGTAAGTTTTTGGGGCTATAACGGGCATAATTTTTAATATGGCGCAGTGTATCAGCCGCTAAGTTTAAGACAAAACTATTCCGCCGTTTTGACTGCAGCTTTATAATAGAGCGGGACGTTTTATTGCAAAGATACGGCTGGGAAATGATGCATATCCGTTAAATGGCCTTTGAGCGAACTTGATTAACAGCGCTGGGCAGATTGGACATCTGCGTGCGGGGAGGAAAAATGCAAATTCACAAATGCGGGCTTGACATAATAAAGCTCGAAAACGTAGGCGTGTCAAGATTTGGGCATGATATAATACAAGACGTAAATCTCACTCTCAAATGCGGTGGGATTACAGCCATAATAGGAGTAAACGGCGCCGGCAAGACCACGCTTATACGCACGCTTTTAGGCGATATAAAGTATAAGGGGAAAATAAGTTTTACCGACCATAACGGGAAAGCTTCAAGGGACATAAAAATCGGATATGTACCGCAGCAGCTGTCATTTGATAAATCGACTCCGACGAGTGTTATGGATTTACTGTGCGCTGCAAAATCGAAATATCCGGCGTTTTTGGGGTATCGGCGCAAGGACAAATTAGCGGCTATGGATTTGCTGAATGCGTCCGGCTGTGCGGAGCTTGCAAAGCGCAGAATAGGCGAGCTGTCGGGGGGCGAGCTGCAGCGCATAATGCTTGCCATGGCGTTAGACCCGGTACCCGACCTTCTTATATTGGACGAGCCGGTCTCAAGCCTTGACATTAACGCCGTGCAGGAGTTTTATACGCGCGTGTTCGACTTAAGACAGTCGTATCATATGGCGATAATAATAGTCACGCATGATTTTAAGCTGGTTTCCGACTATGCCGATAAGGTAGTTATGGTAGACGGCGGCAGGGCAGATATAGGCAGTCCGCAGGAAATCCTTACATCGGACGCTTTCAAGCGCGTGTTCGGCGCAGCGTATTTTACGGGAGGTGTCGGACATTGACGGAGTTTTTATCGTCCATCGGCCTGGATTTTTTGTTTAAGGGATTTATGCTCAACGCGCTGCTGGCCGTGCTTATGAGCTCAGTGCTGTTCGGCGCAATAGGAACAATGGCCGTGGACAACAAAATGGCATTTTTCTCCGATGCGCTGGGGCATTCGGCAACGACCGGCATTGCGCTCGGGATAATGTTCGGAGTTGAAAATGAGCTTATAAGCCTTATTGCCTTTGGAATAGTTATAGCGCTTATAATAAATAAGGTGCGTACATCCGGCACGGCCTCTACAGACACTGTAATAAGTGTTTTTGCATCCGCATCCATCGCAGTGGGACTTATGCTTTTGTCTAAAAATCAGAGTGCAGCGCAATATTCGTCATATTTAGTCGGAGATATACTATCCGTGACTAAATCTGAGCTTGTGTTTCTTCTCATTTCAATGATAGTAATACTTGTGCTGTGGGGCGTTATATACAACAGGCTCATGCTGGTAAGCATAAACCGCACATTTGCATCGTCGAGGGGAATAAGGACATCCCTTTATGAAAATCTTTTCTGCGCGATTATAGCCGTTGTTGTAATGCTTTCAATAAGATGGGTCGGAATACTGCTTATAAACTCTCTGCTTATACTTCCTGCAGCGGCGGCGAGGAATATATCGCGCAATGTGCGGCAGTATCACTTGTTTTCTATAATTATAGCGCTTATATCGTCGGTAGGCGGACTTATAATGTCGTGGTATATAGGCGCTTCCTCATCCGCCTCTATAGTGGTTGTTTTAACCGTTGTGTTTGTAATAACGTTTTTACTCCGCAGAAAAAGCGGAAGGGATTAAAATTTACGACAGTGATAAATGCATGAACTCATCTCTGCAGAATTTAAGCTTATTGGTCCGATTTCCGTCAGAAGACAGAAATATGCCGCGGTGAGTTTTGTATATTTCCTATGCTGATGCAAATTAAATCCTTATGAATATTAAAAATGATTGCAGCTATGAAATTTTTAATACGCTGCGGGAGTTTACAGCTTATTATAATAATTTAGCGCATTAAGCATAGACAGCAAAAGCATCTTGCGCTATAGCCGAATATACTTAAAAATTACTTTAATAAGGATGATAGGATGAAGAAATATCTTGAAACAGGGCAGATAGTCAACGTCCACGGAATTGCCGGTGAATTCAAAGTAAAGCCATGGAGCAACGGCCCCGAATATCTTACACAGTTTAAGCGGTTTTATCTTTCGCCGGACGGCGAGGGTAGGCTCGACTGCGAGCGGGTGCGCGTGCACAAGGGAATGGTGCTTATAAAGGCGGCCGGCGTTAATACACCGGAGGCGGCGCAGAAGCTGCGCGGCAAGATTATATATATTGATAGAGACGACACCGAGCTTGAAGAGGACGAATACTTCATACAGGACTTGTTGGGAATTTTGGTATATGACGTCGACAGCGGCGTGTGTCTCGGCAAGCTGACGGATATATCGCAGACGGGCGCCAATGATGTATGGCACATTGAGCGCAGCGGCAAAACATACCTTGTGCCGGCGATAGACGATGTTATTTTAGATATTGATATTGAGGCCAAAAGGGCAGTAATAAGGCCGTTGAAAGGAATTTTTGACGATGAGGATTGACATTCTCACATTGTTTCCGGAAATGTGCGAAGCGGTGCTGGGCGAGAGCATAATAGGCCGCGCGCGGAAAAAGGGAGCAATAGAGATAAAATATACAAATTTTAGAGATTATACCGACAGCAAGCACGGCACGGTGGATGATTATCCATACGGCGGCGGTGCCGGCATGCTGCTTCGCGCTCAGCCGATTTATGATGCGTTTATGGCAATCTGTGCTGAAACGGAAACAAGGCCGCATCTTATTTATATGTCGCCGCAGGGCAAAACGCTTACACAAGCGCGCGCGCACGAGCTTTCAAAGCTGAGCAACATAGCCATTTTGTGCGGACATTATGAGGGCGTCGATGAACGCCTTATAGAGGAAATTGTAGATGAGGAAATTTCAATCGGTGATTTTGTGCTGACGGGCGGCGAGCTTCCGGCAATGGTGCTTGCCGACTGCATAGCGCGTCATGTAGATGGTGTGCTGTCATCAGAGGAATGCTATAAAGAGGACAGCCATTTCAGCGGCCTTATAGAATATCCGCAGTATACGCGCCCGGCGAGCTGGCGAGGCAGGGAAGTGCCGGAAGTGCTGCTTTCGGGACATCATGCGAATATTGAGAAGTGGAGAAGGGAGCAGTCGCTTGTTAGGACGCTAAGCAAGCGCCCAGATATTTTAAAGGCGGAAAAGCTTTCTGAGAAAGACAAAGAATTTTTAAAAAACTTTTCTAATGTATAAGATAAGCGCATAAAAATATACAAAGTTATATGATTTTAAAAGCTAATATTTGATATTAATATAGAAAATTATGTCATTTTTGTATAAAGGACTGATAAATATTTGACGTAAAATAAAAATGTGGTATAATATATTAAAATTAATTTGTGTTTACTGCTGAAACTTTTAATAGCAGATAGCAGTAAACGGTTAATTTGAGTTAGTGTTAAAAAGTTTAATGTGACGTCCAGCTGGTAAAGATTATATAGCGGCATGTTAAAACATAGGTTCCGCATTTAAGCTGGGAGAAATTATTTTTTGACTGGGAGTGGCATAAGATGTGCGTTAAAGATGTAGTGGTTCAGAATCAGGTTGGCTTGCATGCCAGACCGGCTACCTTTTTTATTCAGAAAGCAAATGAGTTTAAATCGTCTATATGGGTTGAAAAGGAGGAGCGCCGCGTAAATGCCAAGAGCCTGTTGGGCGTACTTTCTTTGGGTATAATAGGCGGCACCACTATAAGGATAATAGCAGATGGAGTGGATGAGGAACAGGCAGTAAAGGGTCTTGTTGACCTTGTGAATTCTGGATTTGCCGAGTAATTTTATGCAACTTTCAGCGCACCGTAGACGGTGCGCTTTTTTGCTTTATGAGGCAATATTTTCGCTGTATATTAATTTAGGAGTTTTTGCCACGATTTTATTTATGCAGCCTTAAATGTGTGATAAAATAATGTATAAAGCTGCCTGATTGCATTTATTTAAAAGTGCAGCTGATTATAAAGCCAAAGACGTAAAAATGCGGAGTTTGAGCAAAAGTTATATAACGGCTTCAATAAGTATGATATACTTGGCATGATGGTAATAGTACCGCAAAATGTAGTTTTGATATATTTTTACAGAGGATTTGCATATGAATGAAAAAATAAAAATACTGCGTAAAAAAGCCATGTCGCTGCCGCTTGAGCCGGGCGTTTATCTCATGAAGAACAAGTCCGGCAAGATAATATATGTCGGCAAGGCAAAAGCGCTGAAAAATAGAGTAAGCCAATACTTCGGTTCGGACAAGAACCATGAGGAAAAGGTCAAGAAAATGGTAGAAAACGTAGATGACTTTGACTATATCCTCTGTGACAGCGAACACGAAGCGCTTATACTCGAATGCTCGCTTATAAAGCAGTATAACCCAAAATATAATATACTGCTTAAATACGAAAGCGGATATCATTATATCAGGGTATCACCGCGTCCCTACAGCAAAATAACCGCCGTCCGCAAGATTGACGACGACGGCGGTCAGTATCTTGGCCCATATATGTCGGGGTTTATAGTAAAAAATATTGTAGAAGAGGCAAACAGCATATTCCGCCTCAGTACCTGCGGCAAGGCTTTTCCGCGGGACATAGGAAAAGAGCGTCCATGTCTCAATTATCACATAAACAGGTGCTCTGCCCCCTGCGCCCGCAAGATAAGCGAGGAGGAATATGACGCGTCTGTACAGCGTGCGGTGGAATATATAAAGGGCGGCGCGGCATCGAGCATAGAGACGTTAAAGGCTCAGATGATGCAGGCGGCGGATAATCTTGACTTTGAAAAGGCCGCTAAAATCAGGGACAATATTTATTCCATACAGCGGGTGACGGCGAAGCAGAAAGTTATAATGTCGCCCATACCTGAGCAGGATATAATAGCGCTGGCTAACGGGATAAAGGAGTCGTGTTTTGAGGTTTTTCGCTTTAAGAGCGGCCGACTTGCCGACGACGAGCATTTCATGCTCGACAGGGTGGAAAATCCAAATCAGGCCCGCGCCGAGTTTATAGCGCGGTATTACACAATGCGCGAGGACGTGCCGTCACGAGTTGTTTTAGACGGCGAGTGCGACGACGCAGCACTGCTGAATGAGTGGCTGACAAATAAGCGCGGCAAAAAATCAGAGATATCGGTGCCAAAAAAAGGCCGCCAATTAGAACTTGTAGAAATGTGCCGGAAAAATGCGGCGGAGCATCTTTCAAATAAAACTGGGCGCCCGGCAAGAGAGGTTTCGGCGCTCAATGAGCTGGCGTCCTTGCTGGGACTGTCGGGGCCGCCTATGTATATAGAATCGTATGATATATCCAACACCGCCGGCAGCGAGAATGTTGCCGGCATGGTGGTGTTTGAAGAAGGCCGTCCGCTTAAATCTGCCTACCGCCGGTTTAAGATAAAAGGATTTGAGGGTCAGGACGACTATGCTTCAATGCACGAGGTAATATCCCGCCGGCTTGAGGAGTATGAAAAGCACAAGGATGAGGGCGAAGGCTTTGGCCGGCTGCCTGACCTTATACTGCTGGACGGCGGCAAGGGTCAGGTGTCGGCGGTTATGCCGGCAATTGAAAAGTCGGGCCTTAATATTCCGGTGTTCGGCATGGTGAAGGATTCAAAACATAAAACCAGCGCCATAACCACCACCGGCAGTGAGATAGCTATTAAATCGACGCGTTCGGCTTATACTCTTGTTTCAAAAATACAAGAGGAGGTGCATCGCTTCGCCATAAGCTATCATCGGCAGCGCCGCTCAAAATCAGCTGTTTCATCCGTTTTGCAGGAAATAGAGGGAGTTGGGAAAAGCAGGGCATCTGCGCTGTTAAAACATTTTAAATCAATGAAAGCGATAAAAGCTGCGTCGGTTGACGAATTAGCTTCTGTTAAAGGAATAAGCCGTCCGGCTGCGGAAAAAATATATGAGTATTTTAACGGCGAAACAGACAGCCGCGCGGAATAACAAAAATTGAATTGATGACTAAGCGATTGCTTGTTAAACTATGATTTAAGCGGTGTAAGCGGACAACGCGATACGGTCTGCAAAGCGGCTATTGAAAGCGATAAGGACGATTACCATAAATATATTTTAAGGCCATTTACAAAGCCTGAGTCATATATAATGCTTAAAAATGTAACATCTGGTGCGGCGGGAAGCAATCGCTTAGATGTGCTGTAAACAGCTGTTTGCCGACCTTGAGTCCGGCTAAAGACGTCTCATTATATCTAATAAATGATACAATGTGTATTTTTGTAGTCAGGTATCAATATTTGAATATTTTGATATTTCATAGAAATTCACCAATTTTTGATATTTTTCTTTATCCATTTGGCAGTTTATATGACGTATATATTCCAAAAGGCTCGAAAAATCACAAACAGGTGTTGACAAAACCCCTGTTTTGATGTGATAATATCTATGAATAAAAATTACTTAACGGCGGGGATATTTTTGCGTATAATAACCGGCATTGCTAAGAACAAGCCTTTAAAATCGCTTGAAGGCGAAAGCGTGCGGCCGACTACCTCAAGGGTAAAGGAAGCAATCTTCAGCGCAATACAGTTTGATATATTGGACCGAAGAGTACTGGACTTATTTGCCGGCACCGGCCAGCTTGGACTGGAAGCGATGAGCCGCGGCGCGAAGTCATGTGTGTTTGTGGATGAAAGCCGTATGGCGGCAGAGATTATAAGGCAGAATATAAGGACTACAGGCCTTACGGATAATACAAGAGTGGCCAATACATCGGCGCAGGAATATCTAAAAAGATGCGACAACATTTACGACCTTGTGTTTATAGACCCGCCGTATAACATGAATGTGATAGACGATATACTCCGCCTGCTTAAAGACGTTTTGAGCGATGATGCCATTGTGGTATGTGAGCATTCATCGGAAATAAGTCTTAAAGAAAGCGTGTCGGATTTAAAGCTTTATAAGGTGTACAGATACGGCATAACCTCGGTAAGTATATACAAAAAGGGTGACTTTTGATTTTGAGCATGGTAACGGCGATATGTCCGGGCAGTTTTGACCCCATAACGGTCGGGCATGTTGATATAATAAAACGCGCGGCAAATATGTTTGACAAAGTAATAGTTTTAGTGGCGCACAATAAATCCAAGACCTCTACTTTTACTGTAGAGGAGCGGGTGGAGTTTATAAGGAGAGTTACTAAAGACATCCCAAACGTTGAGGCAGACTCGTTTGACGGGCTGCTTGTGGACTATGTAAGAGAAAAGGGCGCAAAGGCGATTGTCAAGGGGCTGCGGGCAGTATCTGATTTTGAGTACGAATTTCAGATGGCGCTTGTAAACAAAAAGCTCTATCCGCAGGCCGACACTATATTTTTGACTACATCTGCTGAGAATATGTATTTAAGCTCAAGCGTAGTAAAGCAGGTGGGCTCTATGGGCGGAGACATAAGTCCGTTTATTCCTACGCAGGTACTTGATGATATAAAAATTCGCTTAATGGAAAGGAAAGAATAGTAATGAATGTTGAAGAATTACTTGACCAGCTGGACGAGGTTATGGATATTGGGCTGGGACTTGGCAGCCGCTGGTGCATTGTAGACGCTGAGCAGATAAGGCTTCTTATAGACGACATCAG
>JAUUSE010000026.1:0-24462 GCA_030842085.1 Bacillota bacterium
CACCCAGTCTTATCATAGAAGAATCTTATTTACAGACTTTTCTTCATACCCTCCACTCTTCAAACAAATAATATAGAAGAATTATCAATCAAATGTATTAGCAATGCATGCACTAAAAAATCAAAAAAGGATTATGTAACTTCGGATAATATTGTCAGTATTCTTTTAACGATACCTGTATTTGTTTGGTGTATGCCATACTATTCAAATGTTCCAGAACTGTTGCCACCAACCAAATTTCCAGAGTTGCTTCATAATATTGCAGATGTGTATATAGATAATGGGAAGTTTAAGGATGTTTTGATTCATATGCCGGGATTCGCATATGATTGGTTATCTTTTTCATGCAAAGAAAGAAAATTAATCAAGCATCGTTGTTTAAATAATGCGGAAATATTTAATAAGCAGTTACCTTATGTCTACAAAATAGGTTCAATTGCATCTAAGGAGGAATAGCAATGAAAACATATCATATGAAAAAATTTGGTTCAAAAGTAATTGCTTGCATGCTTGCCTTTACTATGCTGTTTAGTTTAAGCAACGGGTCTTTGGCGAATGCGCAAGCGCTGGGAGAGGAAGCAAAAATTCCAAAAGAATATACATCAACAAATACAAAGGTGAATGTAAGCAATACCAATATTCCTGCAAGCGATACTTATCCGCATCTAACCGAGGTGCCGGAGGGATACATAGGCATATATACCAAAGAGGATTTGGAAAAAATAAACGATAACATGGCCGGAAACTATATCCTTATGAATGATATTGAGATTCCCGGCGGTGGCGTTGACCAAAATAACAGCAATGTAATCATCTCCAATTTTAATACTATTGGCGTTTTCACTTCTACTGCTTTCAGCGGCATTTTGGATGGCAACGGCTATATGGTATCTAATTTGTATATTGATAGTAACGGCGGTTTGTTTTATGATGTTACCGGCACTATCCGAAATTTGGATGTGCAGGGTATTGTTTCGAGTGGGGCTGGTAATAGTCTTGGAGGTCTTGCGAATAATGTTTCTTATGGTCTCATCGAAAACTGCCGGTTTGACGGACAGGTAATTCTATACAAAAATTATGGCGGCGATGATCTTAACGCATGTGCAGTCGGCGGGATTGCCGGAAGTGTACGAAATGGTAAAATCAAAAATTGTGCGAATTACGGTGATGTGGCAATCTCATATAATGAGTGGTCGTCTGACAGCTTTACAGTACCGATGTATGCAGGCGGTATTGCGGGCGAGTACAACGGTTGGCGGTGGCAGGATAGATTAGAAAACAGTGCCAATTACGGCAATATTATTTTGACAGATGACTGTTCAGCCGTAATCGGTGGCGTGTTGGGACGAAGTGGTGGCGTAGACATAAACGCTTGTTTTAATGCAGGTAGCCTATATGTTAAGCAAACAGAAGAGGTGACCGGAAAGTCTGTAACGATAGGCGGTGTAATCGGCGAATTGATTGGCGACTCAAATCCTATTACTGTGACAAATGTATATAATACGGGCTATTGGGATATTGATTCGCCGGCAGACCTGTGTATGGGCGGCGTGATCGGTTCGATGACCAAATCTACACTCTCCGGTGCATATAATACCGGAACCATATTTCATGATTCCGGCTCGGCTATCGGAGGCATTGCCGGACGGCTTGATGACCAAAGTACCATTGAGTCGGTATACTACCCCGATTTGTATGCTTCCGCTCGTGCAGATATAGAGTCAACAGACGGACGGTATACTTGGGAAGATTTGCAGTGGAACATCCAGAATTTAGCAAACGAACAGCAATATGATGATTCAAAAGGGTGGTGGTATCCGTGGAGCTTTTCGGAGGATTCCTCTTACCCCTATCCGCAGTTAAGCGAAAATCCATACCGTGCTTTTAGATTTGGTTCAGGTACAGAGGAAGACCCATATCAGGTGCGAAATATGCAGGAACTGAATGCTGTACGCTATCAACTGTCTGCCTGCTTCCGGATGACGCAGGATATTACCTGTCTGACTGACCCATCAAGTGCCGCAGGCATCAATTCCACTCATCCGGTTCGTATTGCCGGTTATAATCCCAAATGGTACCCGATAGGTAACTATACGCAGCAGGGCTTTGAAGGATCATTCGATGGTGACGGGCACACCATCGCCGGTATATATACTGATTGGACAGAAGAAGACTACAAACACGACCTCGTTTATCGGTCTTATCAATCCAATGAGTGTTATATGGGGCTGTTCGGCTGCAATCGTGGTATTATACAAAACTTGACAGTTGATAATGCAATGGGGGCTGAGAGTATCTTTGATGACTCAAATCCTGGTCTGCTGTATTTTGAGACAGTGCCTATCGTTGGCAGCATTGCGGGATATAATGATGGGACTATCCGGCATTGTGTCAACCAGGCATCGGTTATATCTATTGAGGCCGGCGGAATCGCCGGGGAAAATTACGATATTATCGAGCAATGTGTCAACGAGGGCTTTGTACGAGGCGACATATTTGCCGGAGGTATTGCCGTGCATAACGGCAATATTATCCGGGAATGTGCTAACGTCAGTAGTTGGGTCTGCAAACAGGGACCTTGGGTTTACGACGGCGGTAACCATGAAAAACAGACGGCCGGCGGTATCGCTGTAACTAACAACGGCAGTATCACAGATAGCTATAATACCGCACAAGTGATTTGTCATACTGTGGATGTATATACCAACAACAATGCCTATGGCATTGCGGACGGAGGTACAATTAAAAACTGCTATAACATAGGGCAGGTAAATGTACCAAAAAGCGGAACCTTTGGGACGGGCCGCCCTATCGGCGGAGATAATGTTTCCAATGTCTATGCATGGAATATGGACAATAAGGGTTCGGAGAGTTGCTTCCGTACCTTAGAAGAAATGAAGCAACCGCAAACCTATGCCGGTTTTGACTTTGAGACTATCTGGGCTATGCCTGCGGAGGGAGATTATCCTTTCCCTGTATTGCGCAATGCGGACGCCGATTTTACTAAATATCCGGTCGGTATGGTAATGACAAAAAAACCGTCCCGACACGTGTTTTTAATTGATGAAGTACTGAGAACAGCCATCACGGACGGCGAATTTATTGTATATTATAACGATGGCAGTTTTACAACTGATACCACGAGATACGCTCGAACGTATCAATATAACGATAAAAATAAGACTTTTGAATTTTTTAATACATTAGAGACAGTTGGCAGTCATTCGTTGATAGTATTTCCCCGTGAACTTTGGAATTTCTTCTATGTTGATACCTTTGAAGGAGTATCAGAAAAGCTGCCAACGGATATAAAAATCACAAATATTCCTGTCAACACCGTTTATTATGAAGGGGACACATTAGACCTCAATGGCTTAGAAGTGACAGTTTTCTATAATACCGAGCAACAGGAAATTATTGAGGATTATGCCGTTTCCGGTTTTGATTCGCATCAAATCGGAACACAAATTATCACAGTGACATATGGCAGCTTCAAAGACACTTTTGAAATAGAGGTTTTAGCAAGAGAACTGTCTTCCATCAAGCTAACCGTCCCGCCTACAAAGCTTGACTATAGCAAAGATTTTGAAAACTTCGATCCTTCCGGCGGCAAAGTGACACTATACTACAACAATAGCACAAGTGAGGAAATTGATCTGACTGCCGATATGGTTTCCGGTTTTGACAACACAAAAGTCGGCAAGCAAACTCTTACCGTTACTTATGGCGGATTTACTGATACGTTTGAGATTGAAATTATCGACTATCTCCTCGGCGACGTGAACGATGACGGAACAGTAAACGACAAAGATGCAGAATATCTGCTATATCATGTCGTGTATCCGGCAGAATATCCTGTCAGGCAGGACTGTGATTTTAACGGGGACGGCAGCGTCGATGACAAGGATGCGGAGTATCTGCTTTATCACATTGTCTTTCCGGACGAGTATCCGTTGCAGATAAGTAAAAATCAACAGTAGAAATGAGGGGACAAAATGAAAAAAATATTGGCGTTCATTTTATCGATGGCTTTGGTCGCTGCATCATTTGTCACGGTTTTTGCGGCCGAACCGAAAATCACCTGCACAGTTTCAGATACAGATGTGCAAATGGGGGAAGAATTTACCGTGACAGTGTCCATCAGCGGCTATGAGCCCATCCGCTCTGGAGGAATCGCGTTGGATTTCGACCAGACCGTTTTGGAGTATGTGGACAGCGAATGGCTGATTGATGCAGGAGTAAAAAGTTTTGATCCAGAGAAGCTAAACGGCGTCTTCATGTTTTTCCCTTTAGAGGCGCATGATATCAACGGCGATATTTTCCGCTTTACCTTAAGGGCCTTAGCTGATGCGCCGGAAACGGGAAGCTTTGATATTATTGCGAGCCCCAGTTTAACAAATGAAGATGGCGAAGATGTTGCCGAAGGCGATTCCGGAACCTCTTCAGTAGAAATCTCCTGCGCTGAGCATGAATACGGCGCCCTGATCCCGGAGATCCCTGCCAAATGCGGCGTGGACGGTAAAAAGGCCTATTATGAATGTTCTGTCTGCCATAAACTGTTTAACGAAAGCAAAACCGAAGTTACCGCAGAACAGCTTGTGATCCCTGCGCTGACGCATGTCGCTGAAGAAGGCTGGCATTCTGACGCCAACAATCACTGGAAAGTCTGTGCGAACGGCTGCGGTACCATCATGGACGGCACAACCGCCGCCCATAAGTTTGAATGGAAGACTGACAAACCGGCAACCGAAGACGAAACCGGAATCCAGCATGAGGAATGCACCGTTTGCGGTTATAAACGCAGTGAGAACACTGAAATTCCAAAACTTCCGCATGTACATACCGGCATCACCCATCACGAAGCCATTGCTGCCAACTGCCACGAAACGGGCACAGTGGAGTATTGGACCTGCTCCAGCGACAAATGCAAGGGCAAATATTACAGCGATTCAGACTGCACAACAGAAATCCAGTCTGTTACAACACCGATTGATAAAAACAATCATGACGGCGGCACCGAAGTAAGAGATGCTGTTGCCGCCACCTGTAACAAAGACGGCTATGCGGGGGACACCTATTGCCTCGGCTGCGGTGAGAAAATTGCCGAAGGAAAAACCATTCCCGCTACAGGCGCACATGTCAATGCTGCCGGTGAATGGGAGAGCGATGGTGCCAACCACTGGCAGGTATGCGACAGCTGCGGTACTGAGTTCAATAAAGCGGTACACGAGGGCGGCGTAGCAACCTGTTCTGCCAAGGCAGTATGTGAGGTTTGCAGTGCAGAGTATGGCGAATTAGATCCCGACAATCATGTGAATACCGAAATTCGTGGCGCTGTGGTTGCTACCGAAGAAGCCGAGGGCTATACCGGCGACAAATGGTGCTTGGACTGCGATCAGATGATTGAAGAAGGCACAGTGATTGCCAAGCTTGACCACACCCATGCAATGGTAAAGACCGAGGCAAAAGCCGCTACCTGTGAAGAAGACGGAAATATCGAGTATTACACCTGCTCCAAATGTGGGAAAAAGTACAACGATGAAGCCGGAACACGGGAACTGACAGATGAAGAGATTATTATTGAGGCTGCCGGTCACAGTTACAGCACGGAGTGGAAGTTTGACGCTGACAGTCACTGGCACGAATGTACCTGCGGCGAACGCAGTGACGAGAGATCGCATACCTTTGGCGACTGGACGGTAACCAAGGAAGCAACCGAAACGGCAGACGGCAGCAGGGAAAGAAAATGCACCGTTTGCGGTTATGTGCAGTCTGAGAAAATCAGCGCCATTGGCGGAGCAACGGATGATACCGAGTCAGATAACACAGATAGTTCTGGTGATTCTGACACTCCGCAGACTGGCGATAATACGAATGCTTTCCTGTGGCTGGCTCTGATGGCTGCCGGAGGCTGCGGCCTGATTGCCACGACGTTTGCAAGAAAAAAATACAGAATGAATAAATAAGATGTAATTATATGATTTGAAAAGCGATGACGAAGTTGCACCTCCGCCATCGCTTTTTGCTATATATTTGTGATATAAAATGAAACCAGTTCCCAGCTATTTTAACTGGAAACTGGTTTTTGTATCCTATTCGGTTGTTGGTTTCTCCCCTAACGACATCACGCTATAATCCGGCGGATTTTTATTTATATTTTTTAAGCTTTATTTTAGGTTAAGTAGACACTATACATCAGCTTTTTGAGGACAAACGGCATAAGTGAATAGACGCTTTTTTGTGTTTATAAAAGTTGTAAATATAGAAAATGCAGCTTTATATGTTTAGTAAATTATTGGTAAAAAGCTTTGTATCAAAAGTAATATCGGACTATATAAATTAATTTAAAAGACTAATCAACAAGGCCTTGTAAGCAAAGATGTTTAAGTTCGTCAGTACTTCCGTTAAAAACATTCAAATCTATAAATTTTTCATCGCCATTATAGCCATTTAGCCTGCCCTTATCAGTATACTGCCAGAAAACCCAGTCAGTGCCGTCTGAAAGTTTGGGTGATGCAAAGACATTGCGTATCCATATCGGATAGTCATTGTAATTGCCGGAAATATACATGTTGTAGGATTTCATAGTGGCGTATATAATAGGTTTTGCTCCATAATGCTCTTCAAGCAAATTAAGCAGCTCGTTAAGCTCACTGAGGACTTCTTCAGCCTTCTTGGGAGACTTATTATACTCACCATAATATTCGATATCGACAACCGGCGGAAGCATATTGTCGACGGGCGTGACAGTCGATATAAAATTTTCAGCCTGTGTTTTGCCGGAACTGTTATAGCTGAAAAAGTGGTATGCGCCGATATATAAATCCGTCTGCTGTGCATTTTTCCAGTTTTCGTCAAATTTTTCATCTTTATATGTGCTGCCCTCGGTTGCTTTTATAAAGGCGAAATTAATGCCCTGGCTGGCTAATACATCCCAACTTATGTCGCCCTGATAGCTTGAAACGTCGACTCCGCGTACGGGGTATTTGCTTTTAGACGGATTGTTAAGCTTTAATACTCCAGAGCTGAACAGTACCAGCAGAATTGCAAATATAATTATAACTGCAATGCAAGAGAATATAGATATTTTTACTTTAGTTTTCATTTCAAACACCACTCTACAAGATAATTAAGCGGTAAAGCAAAAAAGGGCATTAATTTTAATTAATGCCCTTTACACAACTATAAATGCAAAATATTAAAGACAATCCGGCTCACAGTCGCATTCAATATAATTGCAGTCCTTTTTAGAGCCAAGCAACCTGTGAACAAAATACGCCACAGCAGCAGATATAGAAATCACAGCGAGAATTACAGATACAAGAATACATACGTCACGAGTTTTCATATAAATCTCCATTTCTCCAGCGGATATTTTTATCTGCACCCATTTACGCTGGAATAAAGTACAGACAGCCTATAACTATAATCATAATAACAGTAAAATAAAAAAATGTCAATTATAAAAAGGGAGCAAACATTTTTAATACAAATTGCTTTACCTTAATAATAAATGGCCTTTTGCGCCATTTATCAAGCTTAATTTCCTCACAATGTGACATTATTTCACATATATCGTCACGAACTGAATATACGGCGTCGTTTTTATACATCCATACGCCGCATTCAAAATGAAAATAAAAACTACGGTAATCCATGTTTACGCTGCCTACTGTAGCAATGCAGTCGTCGCAGACAAACAGTTTAGAATGTATAAATCCGGGAGTGTATTCATAAACCCTTACGCCATTTCTGATGAGTTCATCATAATTCGATTGTGTAACAGGATGCACGTACCATTTGTCCCACATTTTAGGAGTAATTATCCTGACGTCAACTCCGGCTCCCGCCGCCATGCACAGCGCGGACATCATCTCGTTGTCCAGTATTAGGTATGGAGAAGTAATATATACATATTTGTCGGCATTATTAATTATATTCAAATATATACCTTTAGCCGGATTTCGTGAATTAAGCGGGCCGTCACAGTAAGGCTGAACATATCCGCCGCTGTTTGCTTCAATTAATTCATATTGCGGCCTGTATAAATTATAGTCGACTTGCTTTTTAGTAATAAAGCTCCACATAGAAAGAAACATTACCGTAAAGCTAAAAGCCGCTTCTCCAGTAATAAATACAGCGCAGTCCATCCAATATCCAAACCTGCTTATATAATTGACATATTCATCGGCAATATTAATTCCGCCTGTCATCGCAACTTTGCCGTCAACAACCACAATTTTGCGGTGGTTGCGGTTGTTCATAAATAAATCTACCGACGGCCTTATGGGGTTAAATACCGACACTTTTATTCCTTCGGAGCGCAGCCCCTTGACAAATCCGGCATATTGCTTGTTTATAGAGCCAAAATCGTCAAATATTATCCTCACGTCAACGCCCATAAGGGCCTTTTTCCTGAGAACAGCATGTATTTGATTCCACATCTCGCCCTGAGCAAGTATAAAAAACTCAATAAATATATATTTTTCTGCCTTTTCCAGCTCAGCCAGCATTCTGGGAAAAGCCTTTTCACCAGGCGAATAGTAATCAGCTTTGCAGCCGCTGTAGGCAGGGTAGCCGCTGGTGTTAAGCAAAAAGTTGGATTGACGCTTTGCATCATTGGAGGTAATGCCGGATATATCTGATTTATAAATATCTGGCTTTAAAGCGGCCTTGGCGCGGGCGTCAATCTTTTTAAAAGCCTTTTTTTTATTTATAAGCGGAAGATTAGTGCCGTAAAATAAATAAAAAATTGAGCCAAATGGAGGCAGCAACAATATAAATATAATCCAGTTAATCTTAAAGCTGGGATTGCCGCCTTTATTTAATATAAATAAAACTATAATTACGCCAAGTACCTGCAATATCGTATAAATAAAGAAAAACTTGTTTGATAAAACAGCAATACACGCTATAAAAAATACAAGCTGTAAAAGTATCATCAAAGCGAGTATTACATATTTCCATGGTATAAACAAGCCGCGTTTTCGTTTGCTCATGCTCTCTCCTCGGACTAATTATTCTGACTTTCCAGCCATTCTGGGACATCTATTGACATTTTAGAATTTATATCGCTTATCTGCGTATAGGTATTGGCCGTGCCGGTATATACTTTGTAGTCTGTAATATAATCAAAGCTTACGCTTGTGCTTTCACTTGTAAGATATCCATCATTGTTAACATATGCCGTCACAGCATATGCCGTCATTCTTATGTCTTCGTAATTAAGAGAATCTATAATACTTTCAATATTTTCTTTAACACTTGAAGGATCTAAAGTAAATATGAGTTTTTGCCCGCCATTATCGGTTGAAGTGTCAATATTAATGATTTTGCTGCTGTCAAAGGAGCTAATATAAGACATTAAATCTTCAATTCCAGCGCCACCGGCTTCAGATGTGGTTTCCTTAGAAGAATTAGTAGAAATCTGATTAAAGGTATTTTCACCGTCAGAGTATTTATCGGAAAAAACATAATTGCTTAGCTGAGAATTGCCATCGTATAAAATATTGGTGGTTTGTGAACGCATAAATGTTTTCTCATTATCTTTGGCAGCGCTCATTCTGCAGGTAATATTATATTCAGCAACGCCGGAAACTAAAACTACCATCTCGGAATTGGCGTTAAAGCTGATTAGCTTATTAAATCTGTCTAACGCTGACTTATATTTATTATAAGCGTCGTCTATGCTTGGCTGCGATGAATTTTGAGGCTGAGATATAATAAGAGATTCATCCCTAGTAGTACTGCTGCCTCCAGTTGTGTAAGCAAAGTTAGAGAAATAGTCATCCAGATTTTCTGGGTTATTATCAGAAGCGCTGCTTTCGCTGACAGATGATGAGCAAGAGGGCAGCAAAAATATTGACAATAATAAGAAAAAACAAAAAATTTTTTTCATAAGTATATTCCTTAAAAGAAATTATTTATAAACATTATAATATATTATATCGGAAAAAGCAAAACCATATGTAAAAATAGCTCCGCAATGCATAAACGACTTGAGGATAATTAAGAAAAAGCATAATATTTAAAAATCAGAGCTAAATAATTAAATAGTATGCTATAATACATGATGATATCAAAAAATTAGATATGGCCCAAAAACGTTTTTTATGCATTATATAAAAGAAAAGGCGGGAAATAAAATGTTTAAAGGCGTGATTTTCTTTCTGAAGCTTTTTGCTAAAAACGGAAAAATATATTTGGTTTTGAAGCCTGCCGGAAAATTGATTTCAATAATATTATCTACCGTCAATATTCTTTTGCCAGGCATGATAATTGATCAGCTAATGGCACGTGAAGACATAAAAATCATTATTGTAACGGTATCAGCTTTAGTCCTGTCCAATGTTGCCGGAGGGATACTTATACATATATTTGACACAAAATGCAGCCTCTGTCAAATATATGTGTTTCAGAAATTTCAGGTGCAATTGGCTGAAAAAATTTCACACGCGGATTTGGAACAGTTGGAATCAAACGAGTATATGGATATGAAAGAGCGCGCGTTCAAATTCTTGTATGCAAACGGAAGAGGCTTTGCCTCAATCTTAAACGATGCCTTTGATATTGTGGCAAAAATAATTTCGTTTATAGTTATAATAGCGATTATTGCTACCTTTGATATTGCCATTATTTTTATGTTGATTTTGATGGTGGCTATAACCTCGCTTGTAGATACGAAGGCCAAGCGCGATTCTTATAAAATGGATATGGAGAAGGCTCCGATTGAGAGGAGAGGGCAATATTATATTGATATTTTAAGCAATTATGCGTATGCAAGGAAGTAAGGACATACAATTTGTTTGACTGGCTGACGCAAAAATATAGACAGCAGCTTGACCGTACATTTGTATTTTATAAAAAGTCGGGAAACAGGATTTGCGGTTCGAGAATTGTAAATGAAATTTGCAATTTTATTCAAACGGCAGTTGTGTACGCATATTTGATTTATCAGGTATGGTTTGACATAATTACACTGGGAGACTTTACCGTTTACTTGAATGCAATAAATCAATTTTCCGGATCTATGAAGAGCATAATGGACAGCATTACGAATATATATGCTTTTAAACCTTACTATGACGCAGTGGAAGACTTTTTTAATATACCGACTCACACGGAAAGCGGAAGCCAAAAGCTTCGTAAAAGCGAAAATAACGATACAATTGAGTTTCGCCATGTATCTTTTCGATACGCAGGAACACAAAACTACGCGCTGAAGGACATTAATCTTAAAATTACATCAGGTGAAAAATATTCAATTGTTGGTGAGAATGGCGCGGGAAAGACAACTTTTATTAAGCTGCTGACAAGAATGTATCGTCCCACCGAGGGAGAAATTTTATTAAACGGCATCAATATACAGGACTACGACTATAATGAATATATGTCGGTTTTTGCTTCGGTATTTCAGGATTTTAAGCTGCTGTCGTTTACAATAAAAGAGAATATCGTGCTGGCAGATCACAAAGAGGATTCTGACGAAGCAATTTACGCTATAATTAATAAAATGGGATTGGCAACCAGAATAAATACCTTGGAAAAAGGCATTGATACGAATGTTTATAAAACTTTCAGCGAAGATTACTGCTTCGAACCGTCCGGCGGTGAAGCACAAAAAATTGCGATGGCAAGAGCAGTATATAAAAATGCTCCCGTCATGATTTTGGACGAGCCTACCTCTGCATTAGACCCAAGAGCGGAAAACGAATTGTATGAAAAATTTTCCGATCTTACAAAAGATAAAACAACATTTTTTATTTCCCATCGCTTATCCAGCTCCAGATTTTGCGATAGAATACTTGTATTTGATAAAGGTAAAATTGTTGAGGATGGAACTCACGCAGAGCTAATAAAGAAAAACGGATTATATGCAGAGCTGTATAATATGCAGGCAAAATATTATGTTGAAAATTCTGAGGAAAGCAATTAGTATTAAAGATGTTATATATTATTACTTAGATATCTTACCGCATGCATATGTTTTTTGAAATGATTATTTTTGATGCGCGACTGACAGTAAGGAAAAATCATGGATGATTTTATAAACGGTCAAGCAGAGAATATTTTATAAATTTTCGCATTTTTATATTCGTGATATATAGTTTTATTTTACTGCCAGGATTGTACGGTATATTATAGCTTATTTCAATTTTTGCAATAAAAATTGGCCTCTGCAGAAAACAGAGGCCATAAGTGATTTATTATAAAACATAAATTTCTACGTTTCTTACGCCGAAAGATATGCACTCCTCATATGTGTTAAAGAATAAGTCTACAGTAATCTTACCGCTCTTTGTAAACCCGCCGGTATCTTCCGCAACGGCATAGCCATAAACTATAGAGCCGTCGGCCGTTATTATATAAAGCTCAGTGCCGTAGGGTATAATATCAGGGTCAACAGCGACATAGCCAACCTGTGCTCGCTTACCCGTAGCGGTGTATCCGCCGTCCCGCGGGCTGTAGGCAGTGGCCTTGCCGGTTATAAGCTTTTGGTAGTTTACCGGACGCCCGTTAGCATCAAGCTCTATAGGACTGTCTGGCGTGAGGGGTGAAACTGTGCCAGAATTTGACGCTGGCTTGCTTTCTGACTTCGGAGTCTCAACTGCCGCTGCAGTTTCCTGAGTCTCTTTAACCTCTTTAACGGTTTCTTTAACAGGCTCTTTTGTCCCAATTATTGTTTTTTCATGCACTACGTCCTGAAGAACCGTTTCATTTACAACAGCAGATTCTACTACCTGTCCGTTAACTATTTTCTGACGATAAGTGAGTTCTTTTATACCGTCAACACCTTCAGAAACAGTTTTAGTCTCGCCTTTGTCAAGCGTAGATGAATATTCAGTAGTTGTATCATGCTCAATTATAATATTTTCTGTAACATATTGATAATCTATGCTGTCATAGGTTATCTGAGATCCGTCAGATACAGCAGAATTGACGTCTAGATTTACTGCATCGTCAGCGCTGTAAGTTATACCGGCCTTTGTGAGCGCATCAAGCACTGTGCCGCCGGTCATTTTTACAGTTATAAGCTCATCGCCGGTAAGTATTTGTACGTTAAACGCACGATTTATCTGCAATGTGCCTTTGCCGCTGCTTATGCCGGAATAAATTACCTCATCATCGGCAGAAACGGTAATTCCGGCCTTTTCGAGAAGATAAGATACATCGTCTCTCGAAGTCCTTATGCTGTAGGTTTTATCACCGTCGGTGATAGTCACCACACTGTTGCTGAAAGCAACCAATGTTACAGATATAGCAAAAATAAGCGATAATACAGCAACTGAGAAAAGTCTTTTGCACCACAATGGGCTGCTGGAAATTTTCTCCCTTATTTTCGTTATCATTAGACAACTCCTTAATCAATCTTTAGAATTAACTGCCATAAATAGGCAGCTTGGCCTGTTGCCAATATTCTTGGGACTTTATCTAAATTATATTCATCCGATTAAAAAGTGTCAAATTTGTAACCATTATTACTTTTGTGTAATATTAATAAAGCAAAATACAATTTGGGTTACATAAAATATTACAAGTTTGTAATTTTTCCCCTTTAAAATTGACTGAAATGAGTTATGGAAACTAATGATTTGTGCAAACCGCTGAATTTCAAAAAGAATTGTGGAAAATGAGACTGTTATTATATATAAACGTATAAAAAACAGTATTTTTATTACGTTTTAAAATATTAAATAAGGTAAAGAATTAAAAAGTAATTACTTAATTATAATGTATATAAAAAATAGAGCTATATTTTTATTGCTGATAATATTAAAAAAATATGCCAATACTTAATTTGTAAAGGACGACTCATATAAATAAGAAGAACAGATTAATATATTAACGCTTAAAAGGTGCAATTCAAGACTCATTTGTATTTAATTAGAGAGTCTTAAAATTTAAAATATTATATAAGAAACCGCAGATAAATGACCGCGATTGACAAAATTTATCAGGTATATTATAATGAATGCTGATTTATATGGTCAGGCTTTTCCTGAATTTATGCGGCGAGGTGTTGTTTTGCCATTTAAATTTGCAGGGAAAGTTATTTTTTGTAGTATAAAACTTTAGACGTATTTCACCGGAGGATAAAAATGTCTATAAACTCTTATAATAATGAATCTGAAAACAAAGAGCTTATAAATGATTTGATAAACGCTGAAGATGAAAAAAATGCTGTAAATCTTGCTTTCAGAGTAATAAAGCAGCTTGAGGATGAAAGAGACGGTTTAAAGAATCAATTAGAAGATTGTTATAGAGAGATAAACAGATTAAATAGTGTTATATTATCTTTAAATCAGGAGATAAATCAGATAAACTATCAGCACAGCAACTCAAATATTTTTAAGCGCAACTGGAGCCGCATGAAGAAACTGCTGAAAAATATGCGTCCCAGCCAAATAAAGAAAGGAATAATCTATCTTAAAAAAGAGGGCTTTGCGGCGACGCTGCGCAGGTACAGAGCGGCAGGAGCCACTACTCCAGACCCCAAAATTGCATATCAGGACTGGATAATAAATCATGAGCCAAAATATCAGGAGCTGCAGGAGCAAAAGAGGCAAAAATTTGAATATAATCCGCTTATTTCAATAGTGGTGCCGACCTATAATACTAAAAAGCAGTTTTTACAGGAGCTTGTGGATTCATTAGAGCAGCAGACATACAGCAATTGGGAGCTGTGCATCGCCGATGGAAACAGTGAAAACAAAGTAGAAATAGAAGACGTAATAAAAAGAAACCGCAAAATTAAATATGTATTGCTTGATGAAAATAAGAATATATCCGGAAACACAAACGAGGCGTTAAAGCTTTGTACGGGTGAGTATATAGGGCTTTTAGACCATGACGATATACTGGCGCCATTTGCTTTGTACGAGGTGGTAAAGGCGCTGAATGAAGACAGGCGCACGGATGTTATATACAGTGACGAGGACAAGTTCACTACCCTAAACGGCGCGCGTTTTCAGCCGCATTTTAAGCCGGATTTCAGCCCCGACTATTTAAGAAGTATTAACTATATCACGCATTTCTTTGTATTAAAGAAATCGCTTATGGATGAGCTTGGCGGATTTAGGGATGAATATAACGGCGCGCAGGACTATGACATTATATTAAGAGCGACGGAAAAGGCCGAAAAAATAGTGCATATACCAAAAATACTATATCATTGGAGAGTGCATGAAAATTCGACTTCGCAGGATATAGGAGCAAAGCAGTATGCCATAGACGCCGGAAAAAAGGCGATAGAGGCGCATATAGAAAGAAAGAACATGCCGGGCGAGGTGACTTCTCTCGACGGAAAATCTATTTATCGCGTGAGATTTGCTGTTGATGATGAGGAAAAAGTATCTATTATAATACCCAACAAAGACCACGTAGACGACCTTAAAAAATGCATAAATTCGATATTGTCGCGGACTACATACGGCAATTATGAGATAATTGTTGTAGAAAACAACAGTACGCATGCCTCAATTTTCAACTACTATAAAAAGCTTGAGAAAAATAACAGAATTAAGGTTATACATTATGAGGGCGAGTTTAATTATTCCAGAATAAATAATTTTGCCATAGACAGCTGCAACGGCAAATATCTGCTGTTTCTCAATAATGACACAGAGGTAATAACACCGGAGTGGCTGGAAGAAATGGTGATGTTTGTCCAGCGCGACGACGTAGGAGCGGTGGGAGCAAAACTGCTTTATCCTAACGGAACAATACAGCACGCCGGAGTAGTAATAGGCTTGGGCGGCATAGCAGGACACGTCAACTCCGGTCTTTCGAGATATGAAGCGGGTTATTTTAACCGGCTCAGACTTGTCAATAATTTTGGCGCTGTTACCGGCGCATGCCTTATGATAAAAAAGGACGACTTTGTAAAGGTAGGCGGCTTTGACGAAGAACTGGCAGTGGCCTTTAACGATATAGACCTTTGCGTTAAGATGCTGAGGCTTGGAAAATATAACGTATATACTCCGTTCTGCGAGCTTTTCCATTATGAATCGAAGTCGAGAGGTCTTGACTTAGAGGGAGAAAAGAGCTTGCGCTTCCAGAGAGAGGTCAAAATTGCGGGCGAGAAATGGAAAGACGAGCTTGAAAAAGGCGACCCGTTCTACAACCCAAATCTCTCGCTTTATTCAGGAGTATTTGAAATAGACAAATAAAGCATAATTCTACTTTTAATTAAAATACTTATATGGTATAATTTTCTTGTCAATCCAATATATGGGTTGGAGGTAATCTTTTGAAAAAACGAAGAAATATATTTTTATCAATTTTCTTCATATTCCTATCATTCATACTGTTTTTGCCGATAAACGACCAGATTGAATCGCTTCCGGCAGCCGCAAACTTAGCTATAGCGGCAGCGGGCAGTGCCGTTATAATCTTTATTCTTTATAAAACGCGGCTGCTCAATGCTGTGTTCGACCTGTTAGAGACTATCAGCACAAATAAGCGGCTGATTTTGTCTCTCTCTAAGAACGATTTTAAGCAGAGGTTTGCTGGTTCATATTTTGGCGTTATATGGGCGTTTGTCCAGCCGATAGTCACCGTTATAATGTACAGCGTGGTTTTTCAGTTGTTGCTTAATCAGGGCGCCACGGTAGAAAACAATATACCGTATTCATTGTGGCTTATTTGCGGACTTGTGCCGTGGTTCTATTTTTCAGAAGCGTGGCTCGGCACCTGCAACAGTATGCTTGAATACAGCTTTCTTGTAAAAAAGGTTGTTTTTCGCGTCGATATTCTGCCGCTGGTAAAGGTTATATCGTCGTTTATAGTACACGCATTTTTTGCAGCGCTCATGCTGCTTGTCGCGGTTCTGTTTGGATATCCACCAGATTTGTACACGCTCCAGATATTCTATTATATATTCTGTTTGGTAATGCTTATTACCATGTTGGGTATACTTACATCTGCAATAACGGTATTTTTCCGCGATTTTTCACAGCTGATAAACGTCCTGCTTCAGGTTGGAGTATGGTTAGTGCCTATTATGTGGAATATAAACGGCAACCAGATTCCAGACGGACTTAAATGGATATTCAAATTTAATCCGCTGTATTATATAATAATGGGATACCGTGACGCTGTTGTGTATAAGCAGTGGTTTTGGGAGTCGCCCATGTTGACGCTTTATTTCTGGCTGTTTGTGGGACTTTTAGGGCTGTTTGCGATAAATCTGTTCAACAGGCTTAGGCCGCATTTTGCCGACGTATTATAGATTGGAATGAGCATATGCCGCAGATAATGATTGATGTTCAAAATGTATCAAAAGTATATAAAATATATGACAAGCAGGGCGATAGGCTTAAGGACGCTTTATTCCCATTTACTAAAAGCCGTTATCATGAATTTGCCGCGCTTAACGGTATATCGTTTAAGGCTGAGAAGGGCGACGCCATAGGATTTTTGGGCAAAAACGGCTCGGGTAAATCAACACTGCTGAAGATAATCACCGGCGTGCTCAGCCCGTCGGGCGGCAGCGTTTCGGTAAACGGCAGAATTGCATCGATACTTGAGCTCGGCGCCGGTTTTAATCAGGAGTATACCGGAATAGAAAACATATATCTTAACGGCACCATAATGGGCTTTACTAAGGCAGAAATGGACAAAAAGCTGCAGAGCATTGTTGACTTTGCGGATATCGGCGACTTTATAAACCAGCCGGTTAAGATTTATTCCAGCGGTATGTTCGCGCGTCTGGCTTTTGCTGTTTCAATTAATGTCGAGCCGGATATACTTATAATAGACGAAGTGCTGGCGGTCGGCGACGCACGGTTTCAGACAAAGTGTATCAACAAATTAAAGCAGCTTAAGGACATGGGCACGACAATACTATTTGTTTCGCATGCGTCGGAGCAGGTGAAGCGTTTCTGCAACCGCGCCATATGGATAAAAGAGGGGAAAATAGAGGCGGAAGGCCTCTCCAGCGAAATTGTTGATATTTATGAATCTTGGCTTCTTTTCGGAAAACAGACGGAGATAAAAACAGAGAGCGAGGAGCTGCCTGAGCTCCCGCAGAAAAAGGAAAAGGGCAAAAGGGAAGAGACGATAAAAGCTGAAAAGGCGGACGATGAGTTTAAACTGCCGGATGATAAAAGCATACTTGCGCGAATAGTGGACGTTGAGATTAACAAGACGGTGTTCCACACTTTTGACAAGTTGTCTGTCGATATAACCTACGATATATATGAAGAAGAGATAAAGGACTTTTTGGTGGGTGCGGCTATTTACTCCGCCGACCATAACGACTATATATTCGGACCAAACACCTATCTTGAGAAAACGGATGTGCCAAAAAAGCGCGGCCGTCACAAGGTGAGATATACAATACCGAGCCTTCAGCTTATAAAGGGCGCCTTTACAATAGACGCCGGAATTTTCAACAATGAAGGCATGGTAACAATCGATTATAAGACGGCGGCTGCCGACTTTGAGGTTACAAATGAATATTTTTCCGAAGGACTTGTATATATGAAGCATGAATGGGAAGTGATCAAATGAAGATACCGTTTGACCAATACCAGCGCTACAAAAATACGCAGAAAATAATAGATTCTGTGCGCCGAGACGGCGAACGCTTTAAAATACTTGAGGTGGGCGCAAACGAGCACAGAAATCTTGAGCATTTTTTGCCGGATGACGATATAAAATATCTTGATATAAAGCTGTCGGACGAGTGTATCAACAGTCCTCAATATATTTTGGGTGATGCAACGGATATGCAGTTTGATGACAATTATTTTGATATAATTGTTGCGCTGGATGTATATGAGCATATTCCGCCGGAGCGCAGGGAAAACTTTTTAAGCGAGATAAATCGCGTATGTAAGAATAATTTTATTATATGCGCGCCTATGCAAAGCGAGCGGATACAACGGGCGGAGGAGCGCGTAAACGAAGTATATAAGACGATAAACAGCAAGGATTTTATATGGCTTAAGGAGCATTCTGACAATGTCCTGCCAAGCCTTGATTGGACAAAGGAATTTTTTAAAGAGAATAATATAAAATTTAAGTCGTTTTGCCATGGTACGCTGGAAATATGGGAGATACTGATGTCTATAACATTTTTCTCCACGCTTTATCCCCAAACTTATTCGTACCGTATAATGATAGATGAGTTTTACAACGACGAAATTTTTGAAAACGATTATAACGATGAAGATTTTTACCGCGCATTTTTTGTGGGTGAAAAGTCGAGATCGTTTGATATAAGCAGTATTATAAAAGAGCAGCAGGACACATCTTGGAGATATAGTCTGAATATATTAAAAGACAATTTTTTCAATCTGCTTAATATAACCTGCTTCAGGCACAGAGACGCGAAATATTTTGCCGAGCTTTTTTACGACACTGGCAGCGGCTTCAGTCAGGTTGACAGGCTTGAGGCGATGCTGAATATAGACGGGCACGGATATTTCAGCATAGGTAAAAAGTTCAGCTTAAGCAAAATAAGCGGAATAAAGCGGCTGAGATTTGATCCGGTGAACAGCAGCTGCGTTATTGACGGCATAAGCGTGACGGCGACAAGGCAAAGCGGAGAGATAGTAGATTTACTTACAAAGGCTAAATACGGGTTTAAAACTATATCAGGAAAAACTGTTTTTATCAGCAATGACCCGCAAATACTGCTCGATGCTGTTGATGAAAGCGATCCGATAGTTGAGGTCGACGTTTCAATGAGTGGAACGGTGTATGATAATCTACCGGATTATTTAATTGACGCATATGAAAGCGATATGGCTAATCTTAAAAATAAATTGGCCAAAGAGAAAATGAAGAATATGGAGCTTAAATCCAAAGTAACGGCGCTACAGCGCTTTGAAGATGAAGTCAAGTCATCTGTGTTCTTTAAGTTTAAAAAAGTTAAGACTGAGAAAAAAAAGAAGAGAAAAAATTAATATATCTATGTCTATACGCTGCAATATAAATATTGCAGCGTATGATTTTATAATTATTTTTTATTGTACTAAATTTATTAAATGCTTTTTGATTATTACTTTTGCTTTCAGTATTATTTGTTATTTTAGCGGATTATTTAAACAAAAATATTGAGTGCGCTGCCACTCTAAAATATTGCAGTTAACCTGAAAACGGTAATTTTCTATATATTATACGGAATTTATAAAGATAATTTGTTTATATGTCGAATATATGATATAATATCTTAAATAATATAAAAACTAAAGCTTAGGTTATGCTTTGTAAGCCTTAAAATACTATTTATTTAAATTTTAAGGAAATATACAGTGAAATTGAGTATATAAGTTTTTATTATAAGTAATATATAAATTAAAGAGTGTGGCAGTGCGCTGAATATTTAGAACATAAATCTATGCTGGGGGTTAGTATGCACGGTATATATAATTGCCATGAGGATTGTCAGGTAATAAGCAGGAATATATGCAGACCAAGGTCATATTATATTCCATATGGCTCATATCTTGACGCTGTTGAAAGGCCTAAGGAGAAGTCCGATAGGCTGATAAACCTTGCCGGAAGCTGGAATTATAAGATGTACGGTGACATACGTGACGTACCTGATATGTCGTCAGAGACGGCAAAAGGAAAAGTATACGGTAAAAATATTACACTCCCGTCTAATGTAGAGACGGCAAAATTAGATATCCCACAGGCAAACGAAGCATACCCTTTCCCGTGCGATATACCATATACGGCGCCGGTTAACCCGGCAGCGGTGTTTATGCGCGACTTTTATGTTGACGAGCAATTTGACGGATTTAAAAAATACTTTGTATGTGAGGGCGGCTCACCGTATTATCTTTTTGTAAACGGGCATTTTGCCGGCTATACACAGGGCCGATGCAAATTAAGCGAATTTGATATAAGCTCGTTTGTAAATACGGGTAAAAACAGCATATGTATTGTGACGTTAAAATACGCAGATTCGTCGTATTTAGAATGTCAGGATATGATTAGTTTATGGGGCATATTTGGCGATATTTATATACTCGCCAGGCCAAAGGGCCATATTATAGACTATAAAATAACTACTAAGCTGGCCAACGCTATGCGCGGCGCAAATATCTATGTAAATGTAAAGTCAATTTTGTCTGACGGAATAAATATTACAATAATAGACCCAAACGGCGAAGCGGTGGAATCAAAACCCGCCAACGAAGACGGCATGGCGGAATTTTATATTGAAACCCCATATATTTGGAGCGCTGAAAGCCCAGATTTGTACACCGTCGTTATAAGCCAGAGCGGCGAGTACATTGCCGCAAAGACGGGGATAAGGGATATAGAAATAGAAAATGGAATATTAAAAATAAATAACCGCATTGTCAAGCTTAAGGGGGTTGTTTTTAATCCTGTTAGTCCCGTAAGCGGATATGCCATGACGGCGGAAGAGATGCACAACAGTCTTATCCACATGAAAAAGAACAACATAAACGCCGTAAAATTTAATCAGCCGCCGTTGCCGGTAATGCTTCAGCTTTGTGACAGTATAGGCATGTATGTGATTAACGACACCGGCATCGACTGTTCGTTTATGCCTGAAGGAATGGATGCTTCGGAAATTCCCGTTTTGCGCGAAGCGTATATTGATAGAACAAAATGTATGTATGAGCGTGATAAAAACAGTGCAAGCGTGATTATATGGTCATTAGGGCGCAATGCCGGCGAGGGCGGTAGTTTAAAAGCCTGCGGCGATTATTTAAAGCAGCATGATAATCGTCCTGTTATGTATGAGGGCGATAATTACGACATTGCGGGAGTATATTCTGAGCAGGCGGCCGAGGATATTCAAAATATCAAGCCGATGCCGGTAATAGTGTGCTCATTTACACATAACGCAAAGCGCATGTGGGAAAGGGTTATGGCTTATGACGGCTTGTCCGGCGCATTTTTTAACGAATGGTGCGAGACAGGCATTAAAATAACATCCAATGGGAAAAATATTTATTATACAGAGTCTTCACTAAGCGCTAAAGACGGCAAGCTTGCGTGTAAGACGTTTCTTATATCCTGCACGGGCTATGAAATGCCTATGCTGAGAGATATAAAGAACGTCTATGCTCCGGTAAGAGTGGAACCTATTGACCTTTCGTGCGGGAGGTTTAAAGTTTATAATTTATATGATTTTGTCTATTTGTCGCGGCTTGAGCTGTTTTACGAAATTTCGCGCGACGGCAAGATGATGGAAAGCAAAAGTGTAGGCACTTTGACAATCCCGCCGCAAAAATCACAGGAAATTGACATAGGCTACTTCCTGCCGGACGGCGGAGACTGCTATGTGCGGTGCGTTTTCAAGCAAGCGGGTGAATCTGCATGGGCGCCATATGGACATGAGATGGCCTTTACACAATTTAAGCTGCCGTGCGAAGAGATTAAGCCGGTACAAATTATGGAATATACCGCAGTTAAGACAGAAGAAGATGAAAAGTATATAACCTTTACGGGTGATGAGTTTAAATATAAATTCAGCAAATATACTGGACTTATTAACGATATATCAGTAAATGGTAAAAGCTTTACAACATTTCCGTTGTGTCTTACGGCCAAAACCGTATCGGGAATTAAGGCAGGCACAAGGCTTTATCACTATGACTATGACGCTGACGATGCAAATATAAAAATAAAAGCGGCGCTTTCGCTTTGTGCAGACGGGTATGTGCCGTTTGCAGAGGTGGAAGCGGAATATTCCATAATCAGTACAGGCGATATGGACATGCTTTTTAAAGTTTCATCGCTGGACAACAGCGAGAGAATAACCAAGTTTGGGATTAAAATACCGGCTGCGCAAGAATTTATAAATGCTGAATATTTCGCATACGGTCCGGGCATAAATACGGCTGAGATGAAATCGGGAGCGGTGTTTGGTAATTTTGTTACAAATGCGTCCAAAATGACGAAAGAGAGCATAATATGTCGCAGACCTCCGCACCGATACGGCGCCAAATGGGCCGGCATATATGACGAGAGCCGCATTGGTATGCTGATATGCGGAGAATTTATTTTCGGCTTTTTAAAAGATGATGAGACAAATACTGCTTATGCCGGGTATATACAGGACGGCTTAAAAAATGAATTAGACAGCAGCTTTGAATTTCATTTGTTATTGCGTCCTATTAAGCCGGATGGACGCAAGCTTAGTGAAATATCGAATATGGCATATAAAATGTACGGCGGATATCAGATTAGTCTTTAATTTAAAATAAATATTTATGAGGTGGAATTTTGAACATTTGGCATGACATGAATCCCGAAAAAATTACGGCAGATGAGTTTTACGCTGTAATCGAGATTGAAAAGGGCGGGAAAAATAAATACGAGCTTGACAAGGACACCGGAATGCTTAAGCTTGACAGGGTGCTTTATACTTCGACGCACTATCCGGCAAACTACGGCTTTATTCCGCGCACGTGGGCGGAAGATAACGACCCATTGGATGTTTTAGTGCTGTGCTCTGAGAGTATTCAGCCAATGACGCTTGTAAGCTGCAAGCCAATAGGTGTTATAAGGATGAACGATCAGGGCGAGCTTGATGAGAAAATAATAGCGGTATGCATAAGCGATCCGTTTTACAACGGATATGAGGACATTTCGCAGCTTCCGTCGCATATAGACAATGAAATGCGGCATTTCTTTGAGGTATATAAAACATTAGAGAATAAAGATACGACTGTTCAGGTAATAGAAGGTCGAGATCAGGCAAAAGAGGTTATTAATAAAGCAATAGACGCTTATAAACGGCTTTTTGCAGACGGTAAAAATATTTAGCCATGATTTTTAGCTCGATGTTTAAATTATAATATAAGCATTTATTATTACAAAGCAAATATTTTATAATAAAGAATCCCTGCACGAGCATAGAAAACATAGTAAGCGTTAATCGCTATAAATGTTTTATCGTAGCTCGTTTAAGCAGGGATTTTTTGTTTATCAGATATTTATTGATATAACATAAATCTTTATAAAAGGCGATGAAAGCATAGCTTTATTAATTGCTTTTATTGCGGCGTCTGCCGAAAATAAAGCGATATTAAGCGCTTCGTTTTCGACCATATTCATCGTCGGAAATTTGTGCTTTAGTTGGTTTTATTATGAGACATAACCATTTTATGATCAGCTGTTTAATAAAGTCTCAAGAAATTCATATATTATCTTTATCTCATAAGATTTTTTGCTTTTCAGTTCTTCTGCAAGTTTTGACGCTTCTTCTGTCAGCGCTGTTTTAGATGAATCTAATAATAAGTAGTTGGGTGAAACTTCAAGTATATCGCATATTTTAATTAAGGTATCAAGTCTGGTAAGAGCATTATCGCTTTCAATCATTGAGATTGTTTTTTCATTTAAGCCCACAAGGTCACCAAGCTCTTGCTGTGTCAGACCTTTTGCCTTTCGTGCCGATTTAATTCTTTTACCCATTCAGCGTAGCCTAATTTAATCATACTCTTGTAATTCGACGGCCAGTATTTCATC
>JAUUSE010000101.1:0-2499 GCA_030842085.1 Bacillota bacterium
TGTTAACTATCCTGTAACCCGCCTCATCCGCCGGTACGCCGCCTATGGTAAGCTCACGCGCGTAATATTTATACTCATTTCCCGCGGCGTCGTACTTTGGAAGCGATGTAAAGGCGCCATTATAGCCGTTGGATGAGCTAAGTGTAATCGTGCGCTGGTTTCCAGAGCCGTCAAGCACCTTTTCAGCGCCCTGACCATCTATTTCTCCGGTAGTTCGCCACAGGCCGGCCACCACCGTCTTTTGCTCGCCGCCGGCAACACCGTACCACTTTTTCTCAACAGACAGCGAGGTTGCCTCTACGTTGGTAAAGGAATATTCTGGATATCCGCTGCCCATTTCGACGACATCAGAGCTTTCAATAATATAGCCGCTTGGCACTGTTTCCACTACGCGGTACTGTGTTTTGCCGTCTTTGCTCAAGTCGCTGCCCGGCAGAGACTGCGGCACGCCGCTCCAGACGGCTTTCCACGCTTCATATTCATAATAGGCGCTCTGTGCGTCTGCTGTGCCGTCCAGCGTGACCTTTGCAGGCCTGCTGAAAGACTTCCACGCTCCGTCGGTTCCCTTATACTGAAGCTCTAAGGTCACGTTGACCTTTGCAGACGACGGATTCCATTTTTTAACCGCGTAAACGGATGTCTGATTAAGGCTGTTGGTTGCCGTATCAAGCGATGGATATCCCACTGTATAAGCGGTATTGTAAATATCTCCATCGTCTGACAATATATCGTCCGCGCTGACACTGCCGCCGGAAACTGTGAAGTTTATCTGCAGCTCTCTTATGCGGTAAATATATGCATTGCCCGACATATCAGATACCGGTAGGCCCGTTACGGTCTCGCTTACAGACGTATCGTTGTCGGTGCCGTAAAGCGTGACGATTAAATCTTCTGTCGCGCCGGCTGATGTGAACAATTTTACATTTTCCCAGTTAATATTGTCCGTCGAGCGCTGGACAATAAAGCTTACCTCCCAGTCATAGCCGGTTCGGCCGGTGTTGGGACGTGTGCTGTAAATATTGCCGTTATCTCCCAGCCATTGCTTGGTGAGAGTTAGGTCAGTAGTTTGCAAGCGGTTGTAAAGGCTGCGCGTTGAAGAGTTATTATAGTCAGTCTCAGCCGACGTCTTTCCGTTTGCCCAATAGGCCGGCGAGAAGAGTCCCGCACTGAAACTGTAGGTATATGTTTTATTGTCTGCGCTGTTTACTACTTCTACCGTCTGCGTTATATCGCCGTATTTTATTTCTTTTTCTACCACGCGGTAGGTAAGCAAAGCAGTGTCTGCCGAGCCGTTTTTCTTTATCACTTTCGGCAGATTTACAAACGAACGGCTCACTCCCCAAACAGATGTATCATTTATACGCCCGGTGAGGCTCTGCGTGAAGCTGTATCCTCCAAATACCGCATTATAGATTTCATCCGACAGATTATAGTCGAAATAGTCCGATGCGCTCTGCCACTGGCCTATATTACTGCCGTTTAGCTCCGCCACCTGAAGCTCAAACGACACGCTTATGTCAAAGCCGAGATAGTCTTCTGATATAATTTTTCCGTCTGTGTCAACAAAGCTCTTGCTGTAAGATGCGGACGTAAGTATGGAATTGGTGAGATTATTCATTGTAATCTCGCTGTCTGTCTGGCTCTTTTCGCCCACTCTGCCGTTTGCCGGCGACGATGTGTAGACACTGCCGTCGGGCAATCTTTCAGTCACGACATACTCCCACGGCATTCCGTTCGGAGCATAAGCATCAAGTTCGTTTGCCGCCGTACCTTCAATTGTATATTTCCATGTCTTTTTATCTGTTTTATCCCATGAGATTTTATATGTGCTCTCATCTACTACTGCTTCAGCTATCTGGTTGCCCTGCCCCGGCTGTGCGTTTGCATAGCGCGACAGAGTAATGCTTATATCCTGAGGCCTAATCTGGAACGCGTCGTCAAAGTCTCGCCAGGTTTTTGTACCTGTAAGTATGACTGTTTCTCTGTCGATATCACGCGGTGCATTCACAAAGGTAGCGGCTATTGCCACGCTTTGAGAGGTTTCTCCCCTGCCGTCGTCGCTGTTCAGCGTCACCGCAAGGCTTGAAACCGAGTCTTTCATATTGTCGGCTGTCAAAATGCCGTCAATATCGTCTTCCGCTATATCTCCTGCTGACGCCCATGTGTCATATCCGCCCAGATAGTCTTTAACCTCTGTTACTGTATAATTATACTCCGAGCCGTTTGGAGCATATATTTCGAGATTTTCAAAGGTAAGCACCTTTTCAATGCCGCCGCCTGATGCTACCGCTTCCTTGTTCGCTTCATACGCCGCTTTTACTTCCGCAGACGACCATTGTATATACTCTACTACATCCCTTATGGAAGTGCTTCCATCAGATTTGGTATATGTTCGCGACAATTCAAAGTTAATTGCGGGATAAGCTTTCGGCAAGCCGTTTTCATCTAATGGAAGATATAAATGTTTCTTTACCGACAGCGCTCCCTTTATACTGTCGT
>JAUUSE010000027.1:0-23380 GCA_030842085.1 Bacillota bacterium
TGTCAGTTTTATCCGGCGGACTTTCGGCTGTATAAGCATTACTGCTGCAACTTGATATCGCCTCTGTATTGCTTTGAGCGGATGATGCGCTGCATGACGGCAGCAAGAGTGCCATTATGCAGACAGATAAAATATTATTTCCTTTTTCATTTTTGCACCTGCATTGTTTTAAACTGAACTAATATTAGATTTTCTTGCGGCATTTTTAAAAAATAACTGTCAATTACTGTCAAAATTGGTTTGTGTATGAAAATATTAGCGAGATATTTAATAAATTTTACGGCAAAAAATATGTAGGAAAATCTGGCTCTCACGCAGCTTATGCTATATAACAGCTGTTGTCTAACATGAGCTTAAGCCGCATTATTCCTGGTATTTTAGATAATATAAGAAAAATCTTATAAACGTCTTGACACAAGAGCTAAAGTTAGGTAAAATAATTGAGCACATATTTTATGCTACTGTGGCTCAGTTGGTAGAGCAGCTGATTCGTAATCAGCAGGTCGCCGGTTCAAGTCCGGCCAGTAGCTCCAATGAAAAACACCGCTCCTTGTGAGCGGTGTTTTTTTATGCTGCTTGGTCGGCGAGAACCGGCCGTTTGTATATTGGGAGCGCTTTTGAAAAATAAGCAGTAAGCCATTTGGGAGGGCTGCTGAAAGTGAGTGCTTAGAGCGTCACCCAAGTCCGGCCAGTAGCTCCAGGAAAAAAAGAAGCCCTCAAAAGCCTTAGCTCATGAGGGTTTTCTTTATGTTATCAACAGGACTGTAATTAGAAAAGGTGACTGCTAATTTAAAAGGTGTAGTCTGTACATACCTCTTTGTCATTTCAAGGGTAGTATGACCAAGTATAGACTGTAAGGAATATACATCCCCGCCGTTCTCCAAATACCTTGTAGCAAAGGTATGCCGTAGCAAATGAGGTCTTAAACGTGATATGCCTGTTTTAACTTTTAATCGCCGGAAAAGCTGTCTTATCGTTGTAATTTCTATACGACATAATGTGTCTTTTACGAATAAAGCGGTCTTAATGTCGGAATTTCTGAAAGAATGTACATACCTCAAAAGATACTTCTTTGTATTAAGACCGACAGGTACAAAGCGCTCCTTGTTTCCTTTACCTCTGACAACTATATATCCCTCTGAAAGATGTAAGCTGCCAACATTAAGACATACTGCCTCGTTAAGCCTAAGACCGCTGTCAAGCATAAGCAGACAAATGCAAATATTACGAAGTCCAATAAAAGTTTTAGTATTAAAGCTTGATAAAAGGATATGTATTTCATCATTTGTAAGTACGTCAATAACCTTTCGGGCGGCTTTTGGAAGCTTAAACTTATCAGACAAATTAAAAGATATATATTCCTCATGATAGCACCATGTAAGAAAAGCTCGGACGGCCCTGATATATGTTTGTATTGTTACGCTTGTAACAGGCTTAGACTTAAGATAAAGATAATATGACTTTAAATGATTGACATTAACGGAAGTTATCAAAATATCGCCTGTAAAGGCCATAAAAGACGTTATGTTCTTATCATAGTATCTTATCGTATGTTTTGAATTACCCCTTATCTCATGCTCTATTAAATACTCCTGCAAACATTCACTAATAAGCATATTACTAAACCCCAAAATAAATATTTTATTACTAAAAATTAATCTGTTCAAGAACAACAGGGATATCAGAAGCTAAAGAAACCAAATCATCATAACAAGTATATTCAGACATAGGAAGCTCAAAAGTGCAAAAATGACCATTTTCAAAATAATGATAAACAACAATATCTATACGACGCTTCAACTGGTCAAAAGTATCAAGAGAATTATACTCTGTAACCATTTTTGAATAAACATCTTCAGGTGGTAAAACAGAAGTAATATGGACCTCATTCCACAAAGCAACAGCATTTGTATAACGACAAGGAACTTGACAACGATAACCATCCAAAAGACTTAATAATAAAGAATGTCTCATCTGTCCACGAAATTCATCCATAAAAAGAATAGGCTCACCGTTATATTTATCAAAACCATGCTCATAATCATTAACAAGATAAATACTTTCTTCACCATATTTATCAGACAAAGAAGTAAGAGTATAACTTTTACCAGTACCAGAAGAGCCTACATGCCAATAAACATTAACATCACGCTTAATAGGAGTAGACTTAAAACGAGCTCGATAATAAGCATCACGAATATATTTTTCATAACGACGAAAAGAAAAAGAAATATCCATAATTTCATTAGGTGTTTTACCTTGCGACAACAAATCTTCTATAATATCAAAATCTCTACGCTGACCTTGGAAACCTTTAATTTCACCATAACGATTAGAAAAAACGATAATTTCGCCTTTTTCTTGATATTTACCACGCTTATTAATATAATCCTCTGCCTCATCTTTATTACCTTTTGTAGGCTCAATATGCATACTCGGATAAACTTTTTTAATAGCACTAAAGCGCAAAGCTTTTGTATCTTCAAAAACAGCATGACAATGTTTTAAACCATCAGAAGATATACAATAAGTAACTGCACAAGTACGCTGAGGATTATCTTTTATCCATAAAGAAATGATATCATCAACTATCTCTTGTGGAGAGCCAGAAAAACCATGTTCCTCTGGATTATTAAGAACACAAAACCATGATTTTGAAACTAATTCAGACATAAAAAACTCCTATTTTTATTTTGTAACGAAGTTAATAGGTTGTTTTGTAACGAAGTTAAATAAATAAAAAATAAAAAAGGATTAAAGATAAGAAAAACAAAGGAAAATTTTGTAACGAAGTTAAAAGATAAAAAATTTTGTAACGAAGTTGTAACGAAGTGAAGTTACATCACATAAGGCCCAACCATGCAGTATAGAACACATTTTGTAACGTGTAACGAAGTTAACAGGTAATACTATACTGTTAACTTCGTAAAAAACGCGGGCCCGCAGTGCGCGGGGGCCCGCGTACATTACTAATCCGACATTTTAATTCCTTTATCATTAATTCCTTTATTAGAGACAGACAAATAAGGATATATATCACGTGAAATATTAGATAAATCAAACTGACGCTGTATAAGTAAATCACGAACACGGTTAAAACAAAGGTAAAAAACATCTTCTGAAAAACAAGAATGTAAAGACGGCTGAGGAGCTTCAAGCATAGCTAAAACAAGAATATCTATACGAATATCATCAACAAGATTTCCAAAAGTATCCGCTAATTCCAGTACATCCATATATCATTTCTCCTTAGAATTTAAAACAGAATTAGAATTAATCCATTTCAAAACCTCTTCTAAATCATAACGAATAATTTTTGTACCCAAACGTTTAAAAGGAAGTCCAAGCTTTCTATTACGCCATAAGAAAACCCTATCTACTTTAAGAAAATTACAAAGCTCATTTTCAGTTAATAAATTACACATAAAAAAATCTCCTTTTAAAATATTGCATTATGCTATATTAATATTATAGCGTATTGCAATAATAAATGTCAAGAAAAAATATTGCAAAACGAAATAAAAATAAAAAGGATTAATTGAATAAAAAAGAAAAGTCTGATATTATAAAAAAGGTGATAATAATGCAAGAAACACTTGGAGCAAGATTAAAAATATTAAGAGAAAAAAGCGGAATGACACAAGAAGAAATTGCGGCAATATGCAATATTCATCAAGCAACATATAATGGATATGAAAAAGACAGAAGAAAACCAGATTTAGAAACACTTACAAAATTAGCAGATGTACTACAAACAAGCACAGATTATCTATTGGGAAGATATAGTCTAAAAGAACAAATGAAAACATTTTTTAATGCAGGAATAAAAACAGGACAAAAAGCCAAAAAAATATACAAAGAAGAAAAAGCAAAAGAAAATAAAAAAGCAAAAAAAATATAAAAAAGGCAGTGCAAGAAAACACTGCCAAAGATATATAAATTTGTAATTCGTAATCAGCAGGTCGCCGGTTCAAGTCCGGCCAGTAGCTCCAATGAAAAACACCGCTCCTTGTGCGGCACTCCGTAAAGAAGAATCTACCACGGATATTGTAAACAAAAAAAGTCCCTCCAGATGAGGAGGGGCTTTTCCTTTTGAACGGTATGGATTTTGGGGTAAAAATCCGATGCTCGCCGCCGCACTTACGGACAATGCAGGGAATCCCACTTCATAGGCAAGGTGATTAAATCACATTGTATTTTTTGGCATATTCACAAACCAAAGACCGAAAGTGTTCATGCTTGAAATTTCTGTTTATATCCGTAATATCCACGTATAATCCTGCTTTTAAATTCTGTATGATTGCCTCACCAACAAAAGCTTCAAAAATATAATCGTCAGAAAAAGCAGCTTCGATTTCCGTATTCATCCCTGAATCGATCCCTTGAATTGCATAACGATAAATAATGTTATGGTTGCCTAACAGTTCGCCCATCCTTTTCAAGCAATTAATTCCCTCAATCATATCGTGTACTTTTATTTTGCCTTTAAAAATCACGTGGTGTTCTCCGCCCAAAAGAATATTGTCAATAGTGGTTTCGAGAACGTTTGCAAGATCTGGTAAAACGGAAACATCAGGCAATGTTTCACCGCGTTCCCATTTGCTGACCGATTGGAAAGTTACTCCTATACGCTCTCCTAACTCATTCTGTGTGATACCTTTTGAAGCACGAAGTAAAGCAATTTGCGTGCCTACTTTTTTATTATCAATATTCATATATTCCGTACCCTTTCATTGTATTTTATATCGCAATCCGGTTTGCAATATAATTATACTGTTGGACCTTGAATTAGACAATAACTTGGAACGTTAGTTTTTTTCAAAATTGTTTTCGGTAAACAACTATGTAAAACTCAAAAAAAGAGGCACCTTCCTTACGGAAGCCGCCTCTTGTGAGCGGTGTTTTTTTATGCTGCTTGGTCGGCGAGAACCGGCCGTTTGTATATTGGGAGCGCTTTTGAAAAATAAGCAGTAAGCCATTTGGGAGGGCTGCTGAAAGTGAGTGCTTAGAGCGTCACCCAAGTCCGGCCAGTAGCTCCATGAAAAACACCGCTCCTTGTGAGCGGTGCTTTTTTGTCGTTTGCCATTATCTAAAGCAAGTATTTACTAATATAAAAATTATCGCATATTGATGTACTAATATACATATAAATTTTTAAGTGCGCCAATATAGGAGACAGATATAATAGCTTAAAATGGCCTATATAGATGATTGTAATAAAAATAGGTTATTTCCATTAGCTCTTTTAAAATCGTACTGAATAAAATAATTATTTTTTCCCTATGCGCATCCGATAACAGAAAAGAATATCAAATTCTTCTTTGGCAAAAATATTGTTTATAGCCTTTTCATATTTTTTAATTTCATTTTCAATCATCTCAGAATGCACTTTTAATATTGTCTGAACACTGCCTTGACTGAGCGCCATTCCTATAAGCCGTTTGGCCGTGCATCTTTCTTTGTTTTCAAAAACAATTTCTCGCCAATATCTGAAATATCCGCTCTCTTTGATATTCTTTAAATGCAAATCCTTTTTCCATTTGTGAAAGGTATTGCTTATGACAGGCTCATTTTGCTCAATTTTCCGAACCGATTTGAGCAAGTCGGAATATGCATATTCTGCTCTCCAATCGCTTATCGGCGGCCAGTCGTAGTCAATAGCGGCAAATACTCCGCCAGGCTTGAGAATACGATTTATTTCTGCTAACGTTGATTTCGGGTTCATCCAGTGAAAAGACTGCGAGCAAACGGCTATATCGGCGAAAGCGCCGGGCAACCCGGTGTTGTCGGCATATGCCTGCTTAAAGCTTACGCTCTCGTCAGATTTATTTTTTGCTGCCTGAAGCATATCCTTGCTCGGTTCAATTCCTATAACATTTCTGCATTTATTCTTCCACGCGAGCGTAGAAAGACCCGTGCCGCAGCCTAAATCTACAACGGTTTCAGGAGCTTTTTCCAAATAATTTATTATAATATCGCAGGCCTTTGAAGGAACTGCCGGCCGATTTTCTTCATAGACGTCTGCAAATCCCAAAAATCTGTCGGCGTTCAGCTTTTCATTAAATTCGCCGGAAAAATCGGAATGCTCCCACAATGACTCATTTAATGCCATATTATATTTTTCAGCTATTGCCTGTGATATTTCGTTGCTTGGGACGGCTTTTCCGCTTTCCCAATCAGTTATATCACGCACCGCAACACCCAAATATTCGGCTAATCTTTGCCGAAGTTCGGGCTGCGATTTTGTCAGGATTAATATTGCATCTCTTATATTCATACAGCTACACCACAACCTTTTATTAAAATATAAATCACCAATGGCGCAGGGTCAAGCCGGTTAAGCTTATTTTTTGCAGAAAATAGATTTATAATATGTGAACTCTGTACTTATCCTGTTTAATAGAATATTTGAAAGCTTTATGCTAAAAATATTTTATAATTTTAATCAGATAATACAGCGACTAATAATGTTGACTTGGGGTTTTATATAAAGTAAAATAGGTATAGCAATTTTTGCCTATGCTTTGATAAAAGCGGAATGAATGTATGTTGGGAGGAGACCGGCTGGACTGGCCGGAATGTGTAAATATGACAGACAGTAAAAATAACGACGTAAATATAGAGAACCGCCCATCTTTCCCCAAAAGGGCAATAGTCACGGCCGGCATGCCTTATGGGAATAAGGAGCTGCATTTCGGACATGTCGGCGGCGTGTTTATTCCGGCGGACATGATGGCAAGATTTCTGCGCGACAGGATAGGAAGCGAAAATGTTCTTTTTATTTCCGGCACTGACTGTTATGGCTCCACTATTGAAGAGGGGTTTGAAAAGCAGAAAGAAAACGGCGGATATACTGATATTCTTGAATATATAAAATCTAATCATGAAAAGCAGAAGTCGACGCTGGAGAAATTTTATATAAGTCTTGATTTGTTCGCAGCGTCGGCGCTCGGCGAGGCGGGCGAGATACACAAAAATGTTTCGTGCGATATTTTTGAAAAATTCTATGCTTCCGGCGCCCTTAAGCTTGACAACGCGTATCAGTTCTATGATGAGGAGGCCGGCACCTTTTTAAACGGTCGTCAGGTAGTGGGCCGCTGTCCCATAAGCGGCTGCAAGTCGGAGGCGGCGTATGCCAACGAGTGTGCGCTCGGACATCAGTATATGGAGCAGGACCTCATAAACCCCATAAGCACTCTTACAGGGAAAAGTCCGGTGCTAAAGCCCACGCAGAACTGGTACATTGATATGGAAAAATATCGCGATGCTCTCATAAAACGCCAGGGGGAGCTGCGCAAAAGGGACAACGTAAGGGAAAACCTTATAAGGGTGACGGACGAGTTTTACCGCGACCCTGCTATATATGTAAAACGCGAGTTTATGCCGCAGGTGCAGACTCTTTCAGATATGCCGGAATATACGGTAACAGACGACGAGAAGAAGCCGTCGGTCACACTGACATTTACCTGCCTTTCTGACCGTGAGAAAGCGTGTGAAATACTCAATAAAAACGACATACGCTATCGCACCGGCAAGACCATTGTGCCCTTTAGAATATCCGGTAACGGCGGATGGGGCATACCAGTGCCGGAAAAAGACGGCGTAAATGGGCGCACTTTCTGGGTGTGGCCGGAGTCGCTGTGGGCGCCGATATCATTTACAAAAGCGGCGCTTAAGATGCGCGGCTGCGATGATGACGAATGGCTTAAGTGGTGGACGGACGACGGTGCGGAAATATATCAATTTATAGGCGAAGACAATATATATTTTTACGGCATAGCCGAAATGGCAATGTTCATGGCGGCGTCAAAGCAGATGGAAAAAGGGCTGCGTCTGCCGAATATAATACCAAACCGGCATGTTTTCTTTATGGGAAACAAGGCCAGCAGCAGCGGCAAAATAAAGCCGCCTATGGCTGACAGGCTGTTGGACTATTATACGCCCGAGCAGATGCGCATGCACTTTTTGGGAATGGCGCTTTCCGCTAAAAGCGTAAGCTTTAGTCCTCGCGCGTTTGCGCCGGAGGATGCAAAGCCGCAGGATAATTTTGACCCCGCGCTTAAAGAGGGAAGTCTGCTTACAAATGTATTTAACAGACTTGTGCGCTCAGGCTTTTACTCGCTGCAGAAGTATTTTGGCGGAATATTGCCGCACGGTGAGGTAAGTGCAGATGTAAAGGAAAAGTGCGATAAGCTTATACTAAAATATGAAGAGTACATGTATAAATATGAGTTTAATACGGTTATAGAAGAGCTTGACCTTTTTGTACGCGACTGCAATAAGCGCTGGTCGGCAATAAGCCGCGAGGCAAAGGATGACACCGAAGCTATGGGTCGGCTGCTTATCGATACTTTCCATGAGATACGTGTGCTGACTACGCTTTATCATCCAATAGCGCCGGTTGGCTGCGAGATGATAAGGGAATATCTGCGTGTGCCGGAAAGCATGTGGAGCTGGGAGAATATATTTGAGGAGATATATTTCTTTTTTGACGATGCAGATAATCATGAAATGAAATTTTTAGAGCCAAGAATAGACTTTTTCGCTCCGCACGAAAGCCAAATTAAAAAATAGCGATATATACAGTCTGTATGCTTAGACTTTTGGTTTATGTATTGTATATTTACTGTTTTCCAAGAAAATGCGCCTCATGGGCAATTATTTGATTTACTATAAAAAACAGCACCTACTGAAATATATCAGCAGGCGCTGTTTTTATTAGTGCTTTTTCAAAATAACATCAGCCGAAAGCCGGCATGAAACCACCGACTTCACTATGTGTCAGATGAAAATTTAATCATGGAAACTTCGTTTTTGCATATTAATAAATACTCAAACCGCTTGCTCTAATAATGACTTTGGCTAATGGACTTTTAAGAAAATGGGAAATTATAAATCCGACAACGCATCGAACATGAATATATGCCAAAATATGTGGAATAAAAATTTATTTTTGGCCTGTTCCTTTATTATACAGCTTTCTCAAATTCCAAATAACTGTTAAATCGGCGGCGAAAAGGAGTGAAATAATTACTCCTATCACCGATAAATATGCCACGCCGTATAAAGCAGGGAGCAGAGAAGTCGCAAATGCAATTGTGCAGCAAACAAAGGATGCAGTAAGGAGTCCCGCTTTGTTTGCAAAAAGCCAGATGATAAACAATGCAAGCAAAACAATGGACATAACAGCCGTTAACAGCGGGCCGAAGCTGGCATATCCAAACGGAATAAGGCTGAAATAAGAAAACGTTTCTCTAATATAGCCGCCGCCTGAATCCGGCGCGACGGCAAAGTTGAGAACAGCGCCGTACGGTAGTGCTTCCAGCGCTATTATTACAACCAGAACAGCAATCACAATTATGCTCATTAACCTTTTCATTACAGCACCTCATTTCAGCCGTTGTTAAATAATATTAATTTATAAAAATATTATACGGCAATGCGCTTAAAAGGTCAATTTAATGCAGCGTATTACAGAGGCATAAATGCCGTTAAGAGATATCATTATGATAAGCGGCACATAGAAATTTGTAAAAGGCCATCAGCTAAAAAATGGTAGTTTTCGCTTTGCTCAAATAAATCATGGCAGTATGATTATTTGCTGAATTTGAAAACCGTTGCATTCCATTTTATATTCGCTTGATTATTGGATATTAGAAATACTTTTTCTATTTTACTGTGGCGGCTTGGATAATTACTATTCTACTGGAATGGATGCTTCTTTGCTTAAGCTTTAGTCTGGCCCTGATGGCTGACGTGTATTAAATATACACTTTTCGGCGCAGTTCTTCCTAATGTCACAATAAAAGGGCGGTGGATATTTCCACCGCCCTACAAAAGTAGGTCAAAAATAATTATTTCTTAAGATTGTAGAAAGATTTGATACCTGCATATACAGCGTTGTCACCAAGCTCGTTTTCAATCTTGAGCAGACGGTTGTACTTGGCGATACGGTCGGTACGGCTCATAGAACCTGTCTTAATCTGACCGGCGTTGAGAGCAACAGCGATATCAGCGATTGTAACATCCTCTGTCTCGCCGGAGCGGTGTGATATAACAGCAGTATATCCAGCACGCTTTGCCATCTCAACAGCGTCAAGAGTTTCGGTAAGAGTACCTATCTGATTAACCTTAACAAGTATGGAGTTGGCAACACCCATCTCGATACCCTTTGCAAGGCGCTTTGTGTTTGTAACGAAGAGGTCGTCGCCGACAAGCTGCAGACGTGAACCAAGACGCTCGGTAAGTATTTTGAAGCCTTCCCAGTCGTTCTCATCAAGACCGTCTTCAATAGAGATGATCGGGAACTCGTTGAGAAGACCCTCGTAGAAGTCTATCATCTCAGCAGAGGTAAGGCTCTTGCCTTCGCCCTTAAGGTCGTATTTGCCGGTCTCCTTGTTGTAGAACTCAGAAGATGCAACGTCCATTGCTATGCATACATCCTTGCCCGGCTCGTATCCGGCAGCCTTTATAGCCTCTATTATAACCTCAACAGCCTCGCGGTTTGAAGCAAGGTTAGGAGCAAATCCGCCCTCGTCGCCGACAGCTGTGTTGTGGCCCTTGTCATGCAGAACTTTCTTAAGAGAATGGAAAACCTCAGCGCCCATGCGTATAGCTTCTTTAAATGTCGGAGCGCCGACAGGCATAATCATAAACTCCTGGAAGTCAACGGAGTTATCGGCGTGTGAGCCGCCGTTTAAGATGTTCATCATAGGTGTGGGGAGCTGCTTTGCATTAGCACCGCCGAGATATTTGTAAAGCGGCAGGCCGTGATAATCGGCAGCTGCATGTGCAACGGCCATTGAAACACCGAGTATAGCGTTGGCGCCGAGCTTAGACTTGTTCTCTGTGCCGTCAAGCTCTATCATAACGCGGTCTATTTCAGCCTGGTCGGTTACGCTGTATTTGCCTACAAGGGCCGGAGCAATAACATTATTTACATTGTCTACTGCCTTTAAAACGCCCTTGCCAAGGTAACGGCTCTTATCATTGTCGCGAAGCTCAACAGCCTCGTGCTCGCCGGTAGAAGCACCAGAGGGAACCATAGCCCTGCCGTATGCGCCGGACTCAGTAACTACTTCGACTTCCACTGTGGGATTGCCGCGGGAGTCTAAAATTTCTAAAGCGCTGATTTCTTTGATAATGGACATATTGACACTCCTTAATCTTTATATTGCTTTTATTATACCAAGTTTTTATACTATTTTAAAGCATATTTTCCCATATTTCAATACATCTTGAGAATACTCATGAAAGCAATAAATTTCATATTTTACAGGTACATTAATTTATGCAAAAGGCATAAATTTATCGCTGTATTATGTTGCTATTATCCTATTAAACAAAGCCGGCGCCAACACAATGTCGTTAAAAATACGGCACATGTCTTTGCCGGAATGTGCGTAATTTTTTGATGTGCGCTTAATGGCGCAAATATCACATTTAACTATAGTTAATCTATATTTTTTTGGTGTAGTTTTTATATTGACAATAATGCGGATTTATGTTATAAAAAGTAACAGAAATCAACATTTAATTTGTAAAAAATAAATGCCGATTTAATGCAGACGGTCAGTTTTATTAAGTATGAGACTACGGCATAAATAGAGCTATTTGGTTAAATATAATATTAAAATTTTAAATGCTTTTTCTTCTGTGCGGTTAAGACTGATTTATTTTGCTCTGAAAATGGAAGTAAGGCATATTTTTTTGATGAAGTTGTTTTATATTGTTAATTTGCACTTGCCTATGTTAAAGTTTGCAGGTGTCTGTTAAATTTTTTATGATTTATACAGCTTAAAACAGGAGAGATATTATGGACAGACCAGTACTTGAAATAAAAAATCTTAAAGCCAGTGCGGCGGGTGTGCGCATATTAAACGGCATCAATTTGACGGTAAAGGGCGGCGAGATACACGCGCTGATGGGGCCTAACGGCTCCGGTAAATCCACTCTTTCATCGGTTATTATGGGACATCCTGATTACACCGTAGAGGAGGGGGAAGTGCTTCTAAACGGCGAAAACCTTTTGGAAAAAAGCGTGGACGAGCGCGCCCGCGCCGGCATGTTTTTGGCGCTGCAATATCCGGTGGAGATAAGCGGCGTTACCAACTCGCAGTTTTTGCGCACGGCGATAAATGCACGCAGAGATGAAAAGAATCCCATACCTTACGCCGAGTTTGTAAAGAAAATGCGCGCGGCGGTAAAGGACCTTGAAATGAATGAAAATCTGCCGAAAAGATATCTTAACGAGGGCTTTTCCGGCGGCGAAAAGAAGCGCAATGAAATACTTCAGATGAAGCTGCTAAATCCATCTGTCGCAATACTGGACGAGATAGATTCAGGCCTTGACATAGACGCTGTGAGAATAGTAGGCAGTAATGTAAGCGACATGGTTAAGGAACGTGAAGGCGGTCTCGGCGTAATTGTCATAACACATTATCAGCGTCTGCTTGACTATATAAAGCCGGATTTTGTACATGTGTTAAGCAAGGGCAGAATAATAAAGAGCGGCGGCTGTGAGCTTGTATCCATGCTGGAAAAGGAAGGCTACTCATGGATTGACGCATATGAAAGAGGTGCCATGTAGTGCTTTGTAACATGAGTACCGAAAATATGAAGGTATATGACATAAGAAACGGCCGGCTGTCGGAAGACGACGGCTTTGTCAGGACGAGGGACGGCTCGATTTGCATCGACATATCTGAAAATGCATCTATTATGCTGAACATGTCCTTTGACGGAGACGGTGCGGGCTCAGCAGTAAATGTAAACATAGCCGACGGCGCCGAGGTTTATCTTATAGAGAATTATAAGTATGACGGTGCTTCTAACGCTGCGGCATTTGGTGAAAATTTTATGCCGTGCGCAGTAAATATAAATCTTAGCAGCGGCAGCACCCTCAAGCATCAGATACTTTTTGAGGACAGCAGGCTGGCGGCGGCATATACCCTCAATTGCGACGCGGAAGCTAACGCCGTATACGACAATTATCAGTCAAACATAGGCGGAAAGACAAAGTGCAATACCGAAATTAATCTTAACGGATACGGAGCGTCGGTTTCATCGCATCTTATAGCCTTTTGCAGCGGAGAGGACGACCAGCGTTATAATATAAGGATAAATCATCATGCAAAGGGCACGCGTTCGAGAATGACCAACTGCGGCGCTGCGGCTGATGTTTCTAAATGCATTATAGACTGTGTGGGCTTTATAGAGAAAGGCGCATCCGGCTCTGACGCATATCAGAAGAGCAGGATTATATCTCTTTCTGAGAAGGTGCAGGCGCATGTAAGCCCGGCGCTGCTTATAGACGAGTATGATGTAAGTGCGGGACATTCCGGAAGCGTGGGGAGCATCGACACCGAAGCGCTGTATTATATGCAGAGCCGCGGCATTCGCCGGCAGGAAGCTGTGGCTATGTTTACATCCGGATTTTTAATGGGTGCGGCGGATAAGTCCAACAGCGAGCTGTATGAGGATATTGAGCACAAGGTTAGGGAAAGAATAAACCAACTGTAATTGCTTTGAGAATTTGCTGGTTTTCAAAATGAAGCGCAGCCGCCTTTTTGGAGATATTCCGCTTTGGCTTACACTCTGAAAAGCCGTGCGATACATTAAGACGGCGTCTAATTTGTTATCAGACAGGCTTGCGGGATGACTTTACTGGCAAGCGGATTTTGAAAGAGGGCTTTATATGCCGATAGATATATATGACGACAATTTGTTCCGCAAAGACTTTCCTTTTTTTGAGTCGGAAAACGGGGAGTATGTGTATTTCAACAGCGCGGCGACGGCGCTCAAGCCCCGCTGCGTGATTGACGCTGTATGCGATTATTACAGCAATTACTCCGCTAATGTTGACCGCGGCGTTGATTCGCTTGGATACAAAGTGACAAAAATGTATAATGCCGCGCGTGAGAAAACAGCGGATTTTATCGGCGCTCACGACAGCGACACCGTTATATTCACAAAAGGCGCGACGGCGGCTCTTAACATGGTTGCGCACTCTTTCGGCGAAATTGCTGTAAAAAGCGGTGATGAGATAGTTACGTCTATGGCGGAGCATCACAGCAATTTTCTGCCATGGCAGCAGCTTGCGGCGAAAAAAGGCGCAAAGCTTATATTTGCGCCGACGGATACTCTCGGCAGGGTTACCGTTCAGGCGTTGGAAAGCGTTATGAGCGAAAAAACTAAGATAGTAGCGCTCAATCACATATCAAACGTATACGGCGCGAAAAATGATATAAAGGCGTTAGCTGCGACAGCGCATAAATACGGCGCGTATTTTGTATGCGACGGCGCGCAGGGCATAACGCACGAGCCGGCCGAGGTAGAGAAAAACGACATAGATTTTTATGCTTTCAGCGGGCATAAAATTATGGGTCCGACCGGAATAGGCGTACTCTACGGCAAGCGTGAGCTTTTGGAACAAATGCCTCCGGCAGAGTTCGGCGGCGAAATGGTATATATAGTCGATTATAAAAGCGCCGATGGCACTCAGTTCAAGGATTTGCCGGAAAGGCACGAGGCGGGAACTCCGCCGATAGGGCAGGTAATAGGCATGGGTGCGGCTATAGATTATATATCCTCAATAGGCTATGATGCAATACAGCGCCGCGTGGCATTTTTGAAGGATTATATGATAAATGAGCTTGAGAAAAAATGTCCCAATATTGAAATATATAACAAAGAGCAAAACGACAGCGGAATTGTGACGTTTAACGTTAAGGGCGTGCATTCTCACGATGCGGCGTCGGTATTTGACAATGACAAGATAATAATAAGGGCGGGGCATCACTGTTCGCAGACGTCGCATGCGCTTATGTGCGTGCCGACGAGCCTGCGCGCCAGCCTTTACATTTATAATACAAAGCCGGAGATTGACAGATTTGTTGATGCGGCAAAAAAAGCGGAAGGGTTTTTAGATGTTTTATTCAGCTGAGGACTATAAAGAAATTATATATGACAATTACAGCAATCCTCGCAACAAGTGCTTGTCAAAGGACAAGGACTACTGCACCTGCGAAATGAAAAATCCGTCCTGCGGCGACGAGCTTGTCGTTCAGGTAAAAAAGCATGGCGATACTATAGAGGACTGCCGTCACAACGGCCATGGCTGCAGTATATGCTGCGCCAGCGCGTCTATAATGAGCGAGCTTGTCAAGGGCAAGAGCGAGGCGGAGGCAAAGCATTTATACGACGAGTTTATGTCTATGGTATCAGGCGGAAAGTTTGACGAAGAACTGCTTGACGAAGCGGCGGCGTTTAAGGGTGTGGCGCAGCTCCCGGCGCGGATAAAATGCGCGACGCTGTGCTGGAAGGGCATGCACAGGCTGCTTGACGAGCTCGACAAGGATGAAGGTGAAAACAGTGGAAAATAACGATATAAACAAGGGTATGTGGAACGACGGCGACGTCGGTGTTTTAAAGCTTGAAAAGGGACTAAGCGAGACGGTCGTACGTCAGATATCCGCACTTAAAAAAGAGCCGGAGTGGATGACGGAGTTTCGGGTAAAAAGCTATCATGAGTTTATAAAGCACCCGCTGCCCAACTGGGGCTGCGACCTTACGGGAATAGATTACGACGATATTTACTACTATCTCAAGCCGAGCAAGGGCGTTGCAAACGACTGGGACGACGTGCCGGAAAAGATAAAGGATACGTTTGATAAGCTCGGCCTGCCGGAGGCTGAGCAGAAGCATCTTGCCGGCATAGCGACGCAGTATGAGTCGGAAATGGTATATCACAACATGCGTATGGAGTTTGAAAAGGAGGGTGTAATCTTCCTTGACACCGACTCGGCGCTGCGCGAGTATCCGGAGCTGTTTAAGAAATATTTCGGCAAGCTTGTGCCGTATACCGACAACAAGTTTGCGGCGCTCAACAGCGCTGTGTGGTCGGGCGGCTCGTTTATATATGTGCCCAAAGGCGTTGCTGTGCAGAAGCCTCTGCAGTCGTATTTCCGCATAAATTCTGAAAATATGGGCCAGTTTGAGCGCACGCTCATAATTGTGGACGAGGGCGCCAGTCTGCACTATGTCGAGGGCTGCACCGCGCCGGCGTATTCCACCGATTCGCTGCATGCCGCCATTGTCGAGATATTTGTCGAAAAAGATGCGCGCTGCCGTTATACTACGATACAGAACTGGTCGAACAATGTGTATAATCTGGTTACTAAGCGCGCCGCCTGCGAGGAAAACGGAGTTATGGAGTGGATAGACGGCAACATAGGCTCTGGTATAAATATGAAATATCCCGCCTGCATACTGCGTGGCAGGGGCGCATCTGGAACTACAATTTCCATCGCTGTTGCGTCCGAGGGTCAGATACAGGACGCCGGCTCCAAGATGATACATTTAGCGCCGGACACATCGTCGCAGATAATATCGAAGTCTATAGCCAAAAACGGCGGCAACGCAACCTACCGCGGCACGGTGTATCATTCTCCTAAGGCGACGAATGCAAGGAGCAAGGTGGAGTGCGACACGCTGCTGCTGGATGAGGAATCGAAATCAGACACAATCCCGACAAACGAGATAAACAACGGGACGTCAATACTTGAGCATGAGGCGAAAGTGTCGAGAATATCGGGTGAGCAGCTGTTTTATCTCATGAGCCGCGGCCTTACCGAAGAGCAGGCGAGCGAGCTTATCGTGCTGGGATTTATTGAGCCGTTTTCAAGAGAGCTGCCAATGGAATATGCAGTGGAGCTTAATCAGCTTATGAAGATGGAAATGAAAGGCTCAATAGGATAATATAAATGCAAAAGTATGGCGAGCGCGCTTGCAGCATTCAACTAAATGCAAATCCAGTTTTGGCGATAAAGCGAAAGATTTTTGCTGAAATGTATTGCTGCTTGACTGAAGAAATATAAACAAAAGCCGGAGCGCTGTTAGCATCCGGCTTTTTAATATGTAAAAATCTATACTATGATATCCTTTATTCGGCAGCAGCATCTTTAAAAAACGTCAATTTGTGATTTGCTGTATGTCTTTTTTGTTGAATAAAAGAATTATATGGAATATAATATAATTAATATGAAATGGAGTTAAGCTTTTATAATGACTGATTGATTTTATCAAAAATTGGGAAATGTTTGCCGTTTTAAGCCTTGTGTAACACGGTAAAAGCCAAGTTTGACTGCGTAAATATATGTTTATAAAGATTAATAAGGAGTTTTTTGCCTGTTTATGGAAAATATTGAGCTTAGCAAAACTTTAGATTACATAGATAAAGTACACGAAATACTTCTGCAAAAGTATAACGCACAGCCGAAAGCTTTGGTGCGCACTTTTGGCTGTCAGCAGAATGTAAGTGATTCTGAATATATAAAAGGCATGCTGGAAAAAATGGGTTATGCGCTGACGGAAGAAGTGGACAAAGCTGATTTTATACTCTATAACACCTGCGCCGTGCGCGAGCATGCCGAGGACCGCGCATTCGGCAATATCGGCGCACTTAAGTCGTATAAAGAGAAAAATCCGGATTTAATAATAGCAATGTGCGGATGCATGGTAAGCCAGCCGGCCGCCGCCGAAAAAATCAAAAACAGTTATCCATATGTATCTCTTGCTTTCGGCACTAATATGTTAGAGCGTTTCCCCGAAATGCTTTATAAATACATAAGAAGCCGCAAGCGGGTAATAGATATTTCCGGTGCATCGGCAGACGGCGGCATAGTGGAGGGTCTGCCGCGTCACAGAGACAACTCGCTTAAAGCTTGGCTGCCCATTATGTACGGCTGCAATAATTTTTGTACCTACTGTGTTGTTCCGCTCGTGCGCGGACGGGAGAGAAGCAGGGACTATAAGTCTGTGGTAGCGGAGGCGGAGGAGCTTGTAGCCTCCGGCGCAAAGGACATAACGCTGCTTGGCCAAAACGTAAATTCATATGGCAAGGGAAACAGCGACGGCGTGTATTTTCCAGAGCTTCTGCGCATGATAAACGATATAAAGGGCGATTTCAGGATACGCTTTATGACGTCGCACCCTAAAGATTGCAGCGACGAGCTGCTTAAGGCAATGTCCGAATGCGACAAGGTCGCCAGACATCTGCATCTGCCGTTTCAGTCGGGCAGCGACAGGATACTTAAGGCCATGAACCGGCATTACACAAGCTCTGACTATTTAAGGCTTGTGGATAAGGCACGCAGCCTTATGCCAGATATATCGCTTACCAGCGATATTATAGTGGGATTTCCTGGCGAAGAGTATGAGGATTTTCTCAAAACAGTGGATATAATTAAAAAGGTAAGGTTCAGCATGCTGTTTACCTTTATATATTCAAAGCGCGACAATACTCCGGCCGCCAAAATGGAAGACAAGATAAGTGAAGCGGAAAAGGGACGCTGGTTTGAGGAACTTCTGCATGAGCAGGAAATTATATCTGACGAAATAATGAGAGGATTTATAGGCAAAGAGCTGAGAGTACTGTGCGAGGGTGTAAAGCCCAAAACAAATCTGCTTTACGGCCGCGCTGGCAACAATATGTCGGTAACTTTCAGCGGCGGCGAGGAATGTACCTCAAAGTTTGTTAGAGTGAAGATAACAGACTTTAATCATACAGTATTAAAAGGTGAACTGACAAATTAAAATGGGAGGAAAACAGATGGGAGTCATCGAAACAGCAAGAGATTTGGGAGAGAAAATACAAGCGGATATAAGGTACATTAACTTCCGGCAGGCCCAGCTCAGCAATGAGGAAGATGAGGAATTGCAGAAATCTATAATTAGGTTTAACATGATAAGGCACGAGCTTAAAGAGGAACTTCAGGCTAAGGACAGAACGCCCGGCCTTGCAGAGCAGCTAAAAAGCGACTTAAAAGACGTGTATTCTGATATAGTAAATTCCGACAGAATGAAAGAGTATAACAAGGCGAAGCAGGAATTTGACGAGCTTAAAAGCGAGGTTAATTCAATTATATCTCAGTGCTTTAACGGCGCGGACCCGCAGACATGCGAAGCTGGCGCAGTATTCTGTGACGGTTCCTGCGCAGAATGCAGCGGATGTAATTAATTTTAATTAGAAGTCTAAATGAAACGGGGGACATTGGGTGGCTGGATCTGCAAAGATGATGAACCAGTATTGGGAGATAAAAAATCAGTACAGCGACTGTATTTTATTTTTCAGGCTGGGCGACTTTTATGAAATGTTTGAGGACGACGCGAAAATAGCGTCGGATGAGCTTGGACTGACGCTTACAAGCAGAAACAAACGGAACAGCAAGGAAGGCGAAGAACAGCCGCCTATGTGCGGAGTTCCTTACCACAGCTGTGAAGCTTACATAGCAAGGCTGATTGCAAAGGGCTACCGTGTTGCCGTATGCGAGCAGATGGAGGAGCCAAAGCCCGGCAAGGACATTGTGCGCAGGGAAGTAATACGCGTAATATCGCCGGGAACGGTGCTGGAAGACAGCATGCTCGACGAAAGCAGGAACAATTATCTTGCGGCTGTAGTGGTAAACAACACCGCTGCCGGCGTATGCTTTGCCGACGCCTCTACAGGCGCTGTACATTTAACTGAGCTTACCGGCAAAGGCCTTACTCAGAAAATAATGTCTGAGCTCAGTCGATTTATGCCGAGCGAGCTTATAACATGCAGCAATGTTGATAAAAATGAAGAGCTCATGCAGTTTATCAAAAATAAGGTAGGCTGCCGCATAGAGGCGAAAGGCGACGCCTGCTATGACTATGACCGCCTTGAGAGCATAATATTAAAGCATTTTAATAAAGAGAAAATAGATGAGATAGACGAGGCTCTTTCAAAAAACTCCGCCGCTGTTTTGGCGCTGGGCAGTGTTCTTGACTATCTATATGATACACAAAGAAAAGGGCTCGGCTCAATAAACGAAGTCGACTATTATACCTTTGAGCAGTATATGAATCTCGACATAGTTGCAAGAATAAATCTTGAGCTTACCGAAACCATGCGCTCAAAGGACAGAAGAGGTTCGCTGCTCTGGGTTATAGACAAGACAAAAACCGCAATGGGCCGCCGTCTTATACGTCAGTGGATGGAGCAGCCGCTTCTCGATTACAACATGCTGATAAAGCGCCAGGACGCTGTTGATGAACTGGTGAGAAATTCCATCGACAGGTCGGAGCTCAGCGAGCTTTTTATGCGCGTGCATGACATAGAAAGGCTTATGACCCGCATTGTATACGGCACCGCTAATCCTAAGGAGCTTAATTCTTTAGCCTACACCCTAAGCCAGATGCCGGACATAAAGGCTGTGCTTTCAAAGTGCAACTCTGGACTTTTGCGTCAGCTTAACGACTACATCAGCCCGCACACGGATATATATGAGCTTATTTTTGCAGCCATTAAAGATAACCCTGCATCGTCCGTAAAGGAAGGCGATATAATCAGAGAGGGCTACAGCGAGCGGGTTGACGAGCTGCGGATGTATATGAAAGACTCTAAGAGCATTTTAGCGGAAATTGAGCGAAAGGAAAGAGAGCGCACCGGCATAAAAAATCTTCGCGTCGGTTATAACAAGGTATTTGGCTATTTCATTGAGGTTACTAACTCATACAAGGGAAATGTCCCCGACGATTACATAAGAAAGCAGACGCTGACCAACTGCGAAAGGTATATCACCGAAGAGCTAAAGGATATGGAAGGCAAGGTGCTGGGCGCTAAGGAAAATCTTTATGAGCTTGAGTACCGCCTGTTTGACGAGGTGCGAAAAAAGGCAGCTGATAATATAGACAGCATAAAGCAGACGGCGTCGGCCATTTCAAATGTAGACGTTCTGCTGTCGCTGGCGCAGGTAGCTGCTGAAAGAAACTACAAGCGTCCCACGCTTACAAGAAACAGCATAATAAGCATAAAGAACGGCCGGCATCCAGTGGTTGAGGCTGTTTTGGACGTTCCGTTTGTACCCAATGACACAATTCTCGACGCCGACGACAACCGCTGTGCAATAATAACCGGCCCGAATATGGCGGGAAAATCAACATATATGCGGCAGGTCGCCCTTATTACGCTCATGGCGCAGATGGGCTCGTTCATCCCTGCTGATTCCGCCGAAATAGGACTTGTCGACGCTATTTTTACCCGTGTCGGTGCATCTGACGATTTATCTACTGGGCAGTCTACCTTTATGGTAGAAATGAACGAGGTGGCGGAGATAATAAACAACGCGACAAAAAACAGCCTGCTTATTTTAGATGAAATAGGCAGGGGTACCTCCACATTTGACGGCATGGCGATAGCCAGAGCGGTGCTGGAGTTTGTCGCGGATAAGAAGAAGCTTGGGGCAAAGACTCTCTTTGCAACGCATTATCACGAGCTGACAGAGCTTGAGGAGTGCATTGACGGCGTTAAAAACTATAATATTGTCGTAAAGAAAAGAGGGGACAACATAACTTTCCTCCGCCGCATAGTCAGGGGCGCGGCGGACGACAGCTACGGCATAGAGGTGGCAAAGCTGGCCGGCATTCCCGATGTGGTGATAAACAGGGCCAAGCAGGTGCTAAACAGCCTTGAGTCAGGTGAGATGAAGGTAGAGCCGAACAGAAGCAAATCGCAGGAGAGCAGCCGCGAAGAAACGCTGGCCGATATAGCCGCTTCGAATTTGGTTCAAGATATAAGCAAAATAGATGTTGAAACGCTTACGCCTATCGAGGCAATGACCAAGCTGTTTGACATAGTAAATAAGGCTAAAAAGATGAATATTTAGCTTATATTTCAGCTGCAGCTGCGTTGGGCATTTTTACAGCATGGCAGTCATTTTATAGAATAATAAATTGTGCCGCTGTATTTATCGCCTAACTTTGCTGCGGCTTTGATATTTATAAGGCTTCATGATATAATATAAACTCATAGGGATGTATAAATAAAAAGCGGAAGTTAAACTGAAATTAGAGGAGAAAATATAATGTCGGCAGAAAAAAGAACAAACAGGATAAACGTGCTTGACAAGCACGTTGCCGAGCTTATTGCCGCCGGCGAGGTGGTTGAGCGCCCCGCGTCTGTGGTGAAAGAGCTTGTTGAAAACGCCATAGACGCCGGTGCAAAAAATATATCCGTATCCGTTTCAAGGGGCGGCATAGCTTTGATGCAGATAACCGACGACGGATGCGGTATAGAGCGGGATGACGTTCCACTGGCGTTTTTGCGGCACGCCACCAGCAAGATATCCGACCAAGACGATTTATTCAGTATAGCTACGCTTGGCTTCAGGGGCGAAGCGCTTGCTTCGGTTGCATCGGTTGCAAGGGTAAATCTTTTTACGAGAGTGCGCGGCGATGAGTTCGGCACTCATTATCGAATTGAGGGCGGAGAAGAAATTGAATATGAAGAGGCCGGCTGTGCAGAAGGCACGACAATAATAGTAGAGGACTTGTTTTTTAATACTCCGGCAAGAATGAAGTTCCTTAAAAAGGATGCATCGGAAGCTACCGCCGCTGCAGGAGTAGTTGAGAAAATCGCTTTGTCGCACCCTGAAATTTCTTTTAAGTTCATAAAGGACGGTAAAGAGACGCTGCATACTCCGGGCGACGGCGATTTGAAATCGGCCGTATATACGGTACTGGGCAAAGAGTTTTCCGCTTCTCTTATTCCGGTAGATTATGCTATTGGCGGTATTAAGGTAACAGGATTTATCACAAAGCCTACTTTTTCAAGGGGCAGCCGCGGCATGCAGTATTTTTACATAAACGGAAGATATATTAAGTCAGGTACAATTATGACAGCGCTGGAGAACGCATATAAAAACAGCATAATGGTGGGGAAATTTCCGGGCGCCGTGCTTAATGTTGAAATACCGCCGCAGCAGGTGGATGTAAACGTTCATCCCGCTAAAATGGAGGTTAAATTTTCCAACGACCGTCCGGTGTTTGGCGCAGTATATAACGCTGTTAAAACGGCTTTGTCGACAAACGATACATCATCGGTGATGAAGCTCAATGACGGCATAAAAGAGCACGACCTTTTAGACGCTGTTGAAATTAAAGATAATGCTTATCCCGTCCATAACCCGGTGCAGTCCAATGCTGTTGATTTGCTCAATGCGGGAATGACGGCTTTCGTCGGGAACGGCAGTGACAGCGAAACGGCATCGGATATTACTTCTCAAAGACGCTCATTCGCTAAAAATAGCTATACTGATACCCCGGAGATTAATAAACGCCGCAGCAGTGATACTTACAGCACAAACAGCGGTATATCCTCAGCGCGCAGCGGAGGTTATGGGAAAAATATTGACATTTTTGTGGACGACGATATTCCTTATAAAAAATCTGAATATAATCTTTATAAAGATATATCTGTAGATGAAACTACGGACGACGTCGAGCGTGGCAATGCGGAAAATTCTGATTTAACTATCTAATCCTCAAAAACCATTGATTTTTCAAGGCTTCACGCCTGTTT
>JAUUSE010000028.1:0-22938 GCA_030842085.1 Bacillota bacterium
TAAAGTAAACTTACATTCAGGATAATTTGAACAACCATAAAACGATTTTTTTAATACAATATTGTTGCCACACTTATGTATGCGCTATTATTCCATGCTTTATTTGCAATCTGGCTATAAACCATACATTAAGCTGGTTTTGGATTGTCTTTTCCAGTCTGCTGTTTGCCGCCTGCATTACAAATCTGCCATTTATCTTATCGGGCAGGACTAAGCATAATCTGCTTATTACCTCCCTGTGCGCTGCAGCTGCGCTTTTTCTCATGCTCGCAGTAATTGCATGGCAGACAGACGGCTCAGATTGGCTTTTCAGTATAGCGTATCCAATAGCCGGACTGCTTGTTGCCGCATATTTTGCCATTATGCTAATATGCCGTTATTTGCCTGTCAATATTATACTTAAATTAGGCCTGAGCTTCCTTATAACCGCCGGCGTGGCTCTTATAGGCATGGTTTTGGGCAATTCTCCCGAGCATCCTATCGAGGCTTACGTCAATTTCCTTTCGTGTAATAATCCAAACGACTATGCCAATAAAATAGTATTCCTATCAATTGTTGCAGCAGGTATTGTATTTTCAATAGTTGGGCTGATTATGCTTATCAGGAAAAAGATGCAAAAAGCATAAATCAGCATAAACAAAGGTAATTATCTAAATGCGCTTTTTTATCTTAACAATTATTTTGTTTTAGATACAGCGTTTAACGCAATGCTGTAAAAGTATTTCAAAAGTTTGATGATATTTCTAAAAAAGCAGGTGTTAAATCAGCGAGTAGACATCTTGTGCTTGCAGCTTGCTTAAACAGATGCCGACGGCTTATCTGCTGCTGCATTATTACTCAGTTTACTGATAATTAACCGTTTGTCTAATTTTAAAAGCGCCCTATAAGGGCGCTTTTATCTGTATAATATTTTTTCACTTTTTATTAATTCTCAAACGAGCATAAGGTCTTGCACAGACTTTTATCACCGCCTGTCAAGCAGCGTTGGCTTGCTGCCGGATATTTGGCTTGTCAATATTAATATTTTGCCGATTTAAAAGCAGTCATAGTTGATAATGCTGGTTTAATTTTCGTAGGTTCTTATAATATCCTCAGCAATTTTTCTGCGTTTTACACAGGCGTCCATCGCAGTTTTTTCTATATACCGATGCGCCTCCGGCTCGCTCATTTTAAGATGCTCTATAAGCAGCAGCTTAGCGCGGTTGATAATCCGTATTTCCTCCATCTTACTCTGCAGCGTAGAAGTTTTTTTCTCAAGAGCTTTTATTTTCTGCCGCGAGGCCACCAGCAAATTCATCGACTGATATACAAGCTGGCGGCTAACCGGCTTTGAGAGCGTAAGTATGCCGCAGCCCTCCACTTTTTCGCTGACATTGTCTTGAAGTTCGGCCTTTACAAAAATCAGCACCCCGCAGTTTAAGCTTTCCGATGCTTCTATTGCAAAATCTAAACCGAAATCATCAGGCAGCGGCGCATTTATCACGACTATGTCTACATCCCTGTCGACTAAGAGGCGCCGCGCTTCACCCGCCGTCGGAACAGTAAGTATTGGCGAAAATCTGTCCGGCGGCAGCAGCTCCGACAAAAACTTGTTGACCTTTTGGCTCGACGACACTATTAAAACACTGCTGCTGTTCTTTTCATAAATCAATTATGCTCTCTCCCGTCATTTTAGCATTCGACGTTATTGACATGCAGTGTTTTACCTTAGAATATCCGGTAGATATTTATTTATCAGCTCGCTTTTGCGCGCAAGCCTTAATGCCTCGCTTAGGCTTTGCGGCAGCGTTTCAAGAGCATCCGTTACCGATTTATCCGCCTTAAACAGATTTATATCCATCGGTGCGCACAGCTCCATATGATTTCTTATTCCGTCCAGGCCGGCGTAAATCAGCAGCGCATAGGCTATATAAGGGTTTGCACATGGGTCGGGGGAGCGCAGCTCGAAGCGCTCGTATTCGCCGTTGGCAGCCGGTATGCGTATTAGCTGTGAGCGGTTCTCATGCGACCATGTTATATATTTTGGCGCCTTTTTCTCGCCTAATCGGAGATACGATTCCTCCGTCGGGTTTAAAAACGCTGTAATTTCCTTGATGTGCTTCAGTATTCCGGCAATAAAAGCGTCTCTTTCTTCAGTGTCGGAGCTTTTTATAGAAATATTTATATGCAGTCCGTTCCCGCTTTCATCCTCAAGCGGCTTTGGAGAAAAGCAGGCATAAAGTCCGTTCTGCATAGCAATGGTTTTTACTACCGATTTAAAGGTAACGGCATTGTCGGCAGACGTCAGGGCGTCGCTGTATCTGAAGTCAATCTCGTTTTGGCCTGGGCCCTCTTCGTGATGTGAGCTTTCAGGACGTATATTCATATTTTCCAGCGTAAGGCATATATCGCGGCGGACATTTTCGCCCCTATCCTCCGGCGCTATGTCCATATATCCCGCATTGTCAAACGGAATGTTCGTCGGATATCCGTTTTCATCTGTTTTAAAAAGATAAAATTCGAACTCGGCGCCGAAATAACATGACACGCCCATTTTTTCCGCCTCAGCTATCGCGTTTTTCAGTATGTGACGGCTGTCTCTTTCAAACGGTGAGCCGTCGGGACGGCGAATGTCGCAGAACATGCGCATTACCCTGCCGTGCGCCGGGCGCCACGGAAGCGCAGATAATGTCGAAGGGTCGGGAAATAAAAATAAGTCGGACTTTACCTCGTCTCCAAAATCAGGTATTGCCGAAGCGTCCAGCGAAATGCCGTATTTAAACGCGCGCTCAAGCTCCGACGGCATTATGGCAACATTCTTCTGATTTCCTCTAAGGTCGCAGAAAGCAAGACGGATGAATTTTACGTCCTCCTCTTTGCAGTATGTTATTACTTCGTCGCAGCAATACATAGTATTACCTCTCTCTTTTTAATCTTTATATCTTTTATTTTAACATACATCTTAAAAAATAAAAACAGCATTTTTACCGCTGCAAATATATATAAGCAAAGCCTGCCGACGGACCAAGTCGATATAATATTTTAACGTCTGCGCGGGAGTTAACCTATTAATACAGCGATATATTATAAACCTTACAGGTATACCGCACTATAGTACATTCATAATTAGAAAGCTGAAAATGGCAAAACTCCGCTGACGGCGGCTGGCGCGGGAGAATTAAAAACGGGATATTAGACCTGCGCAAATTCAGGAAAGCCCATGTAATAATTTGTTTTGTCGTAAATTGCATATGCGATTTGTATAATATTTTTCTTCATAAAATCGACCGTTTAGTAGTTAAATAATAAACTTTGACATATAGGCTCTATATTTTCAAAATAGCCCTTGACAAAATTAAAATATATGAATATACTAATAATCGTAAACGGCAATGATGTCGCAGAATACTAATTCTGTAATATCGTTGCTTTTTTTGTTTTTCACCCGGTTATGCTGATTTATCAAGAAAGTTAAAGTCTGTTTTTTAATTCGGCAGTTGTCGGGGTGACGGTTTTTGTTTATATGCCAATGGCGGCATATAAACAATTATGAACTAACTTAATTATTGCTTAAAAGCGGCAAGGGCGTCGTAGAAAATTATTCTACACCTTTGCCGCTTATTTTATTTTGAAGTGAGGGTTACATATGAACACAATCACAGAGGTATTCGGCAGCAACGTCTTCAGCGACGCCGTTATGAAAGAGCGTCTGCCAAAGGAGACATATAAGCAGCTTCAGCGCACCATTAAAGACGGCCGACATTTGGACAACGCCGTCGCCAATGTGGTGGCAAACGCCATGAAAGACTGGGCGATTGAAAAGGGCGCCACTCATTTTACCCACTGGTTTCAGCCTATGACGGGCATTACCGCCGAAAAGCATGACAGCTTTATCACCCCGACGGATGACGGACGCGTAATTATGGAATTTTCCGGCAAAGAGCTGATACGCGGCGAACCGGACGCTTCTTCTTTCCCCTCCGGCGGACTTAGGGCGACCTTTGAGGCGAGAGGCTACACCGCTTGGGACCCAACCTCTTATGCGTTTATTAAAGAGAGAACCCTCTGCATTCCGACGGCATTTTGCTCATACGGCGGCGAGGCGCTGGATAAGAAAACCCCGCTGCTTCGCTCAATGGAGGCGATTAACCGTCAGGCGCTGCGCGTACTTAAAGCCATGGGCGACGAGGCGGTTAAAACAGTTAAAACAACCGTCGGCCCGGAACAAGAGTATTTCCTTGTAAGCCGCGAGATGTTTGACAAGCGCCCCGACTTAGTTTATTCCGGCCGTACCCTGTTCGGCGCAAAGCCGCCTAAGGGACAGGAGCTTTCAGACCACTATTTCGGCACAATAAAGACCAAGGTAGCGGAATTTATGGCCGATTTAAACAGCGAGCTGTGGAAGCTCGGCGTGCTGGCTAAGACGGAGCACAACGAAGTGGCTCCTGCGCAGCACGAACTTGCGCCGATTTTTACTACAACCAATATTGCAGCCGACCACAATCAGCTGACTATGGAGCTTATGCAGCGCATAGCCAAGCGTCACGGACTCGTCTGCCTGCTGCACGAGAAGCCGTTTGCCGGCGTTAATGGAAGCGGCAAGCACAACAACTGGTCTATATCCACTAATACCGGAGAAAATCTTTTGGATCCGGGCGACACGCCGTATGAAAACGCGCGCTTCCTTTTATTCTTGTGCGCCGTTATAAAGGCGGTTGACGAATATCAGGATTTATTAAGGCTGTCGGTTGCCTCTGCCGGCAACGACCACCGTCTTGGAGCAAACGAAGCGCCGCCCGCTATTATATCTATTTTCTTAGGCACAGAGCTGACGGAAATACTCGACGCCATTGAAAAGGGCGAGCAGTACGGCAGCAAGGAAAAGGAAATCTGGAAAGTCGGCGTACACACACTGGCGCGCTTCCCAAAAGATGTGACCGACAGAAACCGCACGTCTCCTTTTGCTTTCACCGGCAATAAATTCGAGTTCCGCATGCTCGGCTCCAACGACTCAATTTCCGGTGCAAATATAGTGCTTAACACCGCCGTCGCCGAAAGCCTGCGCCAGTTCGCAGATGTACTGGAAAATGCCGATGATTTTAACTTCACTCTGCACGACCTTATTCAGAACACCATAAAAGAGCACAAGCGCATAATCTTCAACGGCAACGGCTACGACGACATGTGGGTTGCGGAGGCTGAAAAGCGCGGACTGCTTAATCTTAAAACAACGCCCGACTGCCTGCCGTATTTTAAAAGCAAAAAGAATATAAAGCTATTTGAGTCTCATAAAGTATTTACTGAAACGGAAATACTTGCAAGATATGAAATTCTTCTCGACAATTACAGCAAAACGCTGCACATTGAAGCCATGACCATGCTTGATATGGCGAACAAGGATTTGCTGCCGGCATATTCCGATTATACAAAGCGGCTCAGCGACGCGCTGATAGCTAAAAAGAGCGCCGTGCCCAGCGCCGACTGCACATTTGAAGAAGAAAGAATAAGCAAAATATCCGAACTGTGCGGCAGAATGTATCAGAAAACAAAGGCGCTTGAGGAAACTCTTATGAAGCTCGTGCATATGGACTGCGACGAGCTTGAGAAAGCAAAATATTATCAGACTAAAGTTTTCAGCGCTATGAACGAGCTTAGAATAGCCGCCGACGAAATAGAAAGCATAACCGACAGAAAAGCATATCCGTACCCCAACTACGGCGATTTGCTCTTCGGCGTACGCTGATGTCGGGTTAAGCGACGTCGGATTATGCATAGCAGCTGAGCTTAAACAATTTTATCGATATATTGCCGGAGCTTTTAATTCGGCATGTTCTAAGCTAAATATGATTTGATTGTGTATTTACTGCTCTCGGAGTTGAGCATGTGCTGTAAAGTTATATAGCAAAGCTCCAGCTTTACAGCAGGCAAAATAAATTCAGACTTACTTTACGCTTTGTATGCGCGGCCCGTTTTCACACGGCGCTGCGCATACAGATGCATATAAACGGCGGGCTTGGCCGTACTTGTTTTTTCGGTATAACCTCCGGCAGTATATCGCCAGAAGTTATACATGTAAATAATTGCAGAAATATTAATTATAAACAGGATAAACGGGGGAATCTTAATGGATAAGGGACAAAAGGGACTGTACCAGAAGTCCTTTGAGCATGACGCCTGCGGTATAGGCGCAGTCGTCAGCGTCAAGGGAGTAAAAAGCCATGCTGTTGTCGACAATGCCCTTAAAATAGTAGAAAAGCTTGAGCACCGCGCCGGAAAGGACGCCACCGGTGAGGTCGGCGACGGCGTTGGAATAATGCTTCAAATACCGCATGCGCTTTTCGAGAGCATAGCGCAGGAAAAAGGCTTTCTGCTCGGCAAAGAGCGTGAATACGGCGTAGGCATGTTTTTCTTTCCGCAGGATAAGCTGCTGCGCACACAAGCGCAGAAAATGTTTGAAATTATCGCCCAGAAGGAAGGGCTTGAGTTTGGCTTTTGGAGGGAAGTGCCGGTAAACTCCAAAATTTTGGGTAAAAAGGCGCTTGACTGCATGCCGAAAATATATCAGTGCTTTATTAAAAAGCCTAAAAATGTAAAGTGCGGCATAGATTTTGACCGCCGGCTTTATGTGGTGCGGCGCACATTTGAACAGAGCGACAACAACACATATGTTGCCTCCCTTTCCAGCAGGACGATTGTTTATAAGGGGATGTTTTTGGTAAGCCAGCTGCGCAAATTTTATCCCGATTTGCAGGACAAACGCTGCATATCGGCTATGGCGCTGGTGCATTCCCGCTTTTCCACAAATACAAATCCCAGCTGGGAGAGAGCGCATCCGAACAGATTTCTGCTGCACAACGGCGAGATTAACACAATACGCGGCAATGTAGACAGAATGCTGGCCAGAGAGGAAACCATGTCGTCCGCATTTTTGCAGGACGATATGGACAAAATACTGCCGGTAGTGGAGGAAAACGGTTCTGACTCAGCCATACTCGACAACGCCATTGAATTTATGGTCATGAACGGCATGGATTTGCCGCTCGCCATGATGATTACTATTCCGGAGCCGTGGAGCAGCGAGGACAATATAAGCCGCGAAAAGCGAGACTTTTACCGCTATTACTCCACTATGATGGAGCCGTGGGACGGCCCTGCTTCAATACTTTTCTCGGACGGCGACATAGTCGGTGCGACGCTTGACCGCAACGGCCTGCGTCCCTCAAGATACTATATAATGGACGACGACACCGTCATACTTGCTTCCGAGGTGGGCGTATTAGATATTCCGCCGGAGAAAATTGTCAAAAAGTCGCGGCTGCAGCCCGGTAAAATGCTGGTTATAGACACGGTTAAAGGTAGGATTATACCGGATGACGAGCTGAAATCATATTACGCCGGCCGGCAGCCATACGGCGAATGGCTTGACCAAAACATTGTTACGCTGTCGTCTCTTAAAGCTCCGAACAAAAAAGTTGAAACTCATTCGCAGCAGCAGCGCGACAAATTATATAAAGCCTTCGGATATACATACGAGGACCTTAAAACCGCAATACTCCCCATGGCCCGCGACGGCATTGAGAAAACGGCGTCGATGGGTATCGACATTCCGCTGGCTGTGCTGTCTGACAAGCACCAGCCGCTCTTTAACTATTTTAAACAGAGCTTTGCTCAGGTAACAAATCCGCCGATAGACGCCATACGCGAAAAAATTGTAACAAGCACTACTGTTTATGCCGGCTCAAACGGCAATTTGCTGGAGGAAAAGCCGGAAAACTGCGCCGTGCTTCAAATCAATAATCCGATACTCACCAGCGTGGATTTGATGAAGATTAAAAGCCTTAATCAAAACGGGCTTAAATCTGACACGGTTTCACTGCTGTATTATAAAAATACGCCCGTTAAAAAAGCGCTGGACAGGCTGTTCGTGCAGGTAGACAAGGCGTATAAAAACGGCGCCGACATAATCATTTTATCCGACCGCGGAGTGGATGAAAACCATGTCGCCATTCCCTCCCTGCTGGCAGTGTCAGCTATTGAGCAATATCTGATAAGGACAAAAAAGCGGACAGCAGTGTCTATAATACTCGAAAGCGGCGAGCCGCGCGATGTGCACCATTTTGCAACGCTTTTGGGATACGGTGCCATTGCAATAAATCCATATCTGGCGCACGAGGCCATTGGGGAGCTTATCGAGAACGACATGCTCAACAAGGATTTGTATATGGCTATTGAAGATTATAACAAAGCCATTATAAGCGGAGTTCTTAAGATTGCGTCAAAAATGGGTATATCGACGCTGCAGTCTTATCAGTCGGCGCAGATTTTTGAGGCGATAGGCATTAAAAAGTCCGTTATAGACGAGTATTTTACCAACACCGTCAGCCGTGTAGAGGGCATAGGACTTGAGGAGATAGATCAGGATGTACATGTAAGGCACGCGCACGCCTTTGACCCGCTGGGACTCGGCGTCGACACCACTCTTGATTCCTCCGGCAGCTATAACTTAAGAAGCGGCAGCGACAAGGACGACCACCTGTATTCGCCGCAGATAATTGTCGCACTGCAAAGAGCAACGCGCACCGGAGATTACAAAAAATTCAAGGAATACACTGCAATGGTGGACGATGAGACTAAACCGCATACGCTGCGCGGGCTTATGGATTTTGTATTTGATGAAAACGGCGGAATACCGATAGATGAGGTGGAGCCGGTCGAAAGCATAGTAAAGCGCTTTAAGACAGGCGCCATGTCCTACGGCTCAATTTCGGAGGAGGCGCACAAGTGCATGGCAGCGGCCATGAACAAAATAGGCGGAAAGTCAAACTCCGGCGAGGGCGGTGAGCTGCCAGAGCGGCTCTCTTCTACGGAATACTGCAGCGCCATTAAGCAGGTAGCGTCCGGTAGGTTCGGCGTTACCAGCGAATATTTAGTATCAGCCAAGGAAATCCAGATAAAAATGGCGCAGGGTGCAAAGCCCGGCGAGGGCGGACATCTTCCCGGCAAAAAGGTATATCCGTGGATTGCAAAGACGAGATACTCGACACCGGGAGTGTCGCTCATTTCACCGCCTCCGCATCATGATATTTATTCGATAGAAGATTTGGCGCAGCTCATATACGACCTTAAAAACGCAAACAGCAGCGCCGATATATCAGTAAAGCTCGTTTCCGAGGCGGGAGTCGGCACTATAGCCTCCGGCGTTGCAAAAGCGGGCGCCAGCGTAGTGCTCATCTCCGGCTATGACGGCGGCACCGGCGCCGCGCCGCGCAACTCCATTCACAACGCCGGCATGCCGTGGGAATTAGGGCTTGCCGAGACGCATCAGACGCTTATGCAAAACGGACTGCGCTCGCGTGTACGCATTGAAACCGACGGCAAGCTGATGAGCGGCAGAGATGTGGCCATTGCCTGCATGCTCGGCGCTGAGGAGTTCGGCTTTGCCACTGCGCCGCTGGTGACCATGGGCTGCATGATGATGAGAGTATGCAATCTCGACACCTGCCCGTTCGGCATTGCAACACAGAATCCGGAGCTGCGCAAGCGCTTTGCCGGCAAGCCGGAGTACGTTATAAACTTTATGTATTTCATAGCTCAGGAGCTGCGCGAGATTATGGCAAAGCTCGGCATACGCACGGTAAACGAACTGGTGGGACGTTCAGATTTGCTTAAAAAGCGCGAAAATTCCGCCGCGCCTCGCGGAAAGCTGGTTGATTTATCAAAAATACTTGCTCAGCCTTACAACGGCACCTGCCACTACAAGTCCGAGGACAAGTACGACTTCCAGCTTGAAAAAACGGTGGATGAAAAGATTATACTGCCAAAGCTTCAGCAAAATTTAATGAGCGGCGAGCCGGGCGAGGTTAAGCTCACTGTCTCCAGCACCGACAGAACGGTAGGCACGCTGTTCGGCGCTGAAGTCACCCGCAGATTCGGCGGCGAGCTTGGCGACGATACCTTCCGCATAATATGCACAGGCGGCGGCGGACAGTCGTTTGGCGCCTTTTTGCCTAAAGGCGTGACAATATCGCTTGCCGGAGACAGCAACGACTATTTCGGCAAGGGACTTTCAGGCGGCAAGCTTGTGGTATATCCGCCTAAAAAGAGCAAATTTAAAGCTGAGGACAACATTATAATAGGCAACGTTGCGCTGTACGGTGCGACAAGCGGCAAGGCGTTTATAAACGGCATAGCCGGCGAGCGCTTCTGCGTCCGCAACTCCGGCGCGACGGCCGTTGTTGAAGGCGTCGGCGACCATGGCTGCGAATATATGACAGGAGGTATAGCCGTAATACTCGGTCCGACGGGCAAAAATTTTGCCGCCGGCATGAGCGGCGGTACAGCATATGTCCTCGACAGCAGTCACGATTTATACCGCAAGGTAAATAAAGAGCTTGTCTCAATTGAAAATCTTTCTGACCATGATGACATAGAGCTTCTCAGAAGTCTTATAACCGAGCACTATCAGAACACATCGTCACAAAAGGCCAAAGAAATACTTAACGATTTTGAGGAGTACATACCTCAATTTAAGAAAATAATTCCGAACGACTACCGAAAAATATCCAGTGCCATAGCCGCGTTTGAAAAATCCGGCATGGGTAAAGAAGAAGCGCAGATTGAAGCGTTTTACAAAAATATAGGGAGGTAAGATTATGGGTAAGCCAACAGGTTTTTTAGAATATAACAGAGAGACAATGCCTGAAATAAGCCCTCTTGAACGCATAAAAAATTTTGAAGAGTTTCATACGCCTTTGCCCGAAAGCGAGAGGCGTAAGCAGGGCGCGCGCTGCATGAACTGCGGCGTTCCATTCTGCCAGTCCGGCATGATGCTTAACGGCATGGCCACCGGCTGCCCGCTGCATAATCTTATACCCGAATTTAACGACGAGGTATATCACGGCAATACATGGCATGCCCTTTCAAGGCTGCTTAAAACCAACAATTTTCCGGAATTTACCGGCAGAGTATGTCCGGCGCTGTGCGAGGTTGCCTGCCTGTGCGGAATAAACGACAATCCCGTTACCGTTAAGGAAAATGAACTGGCGATAATTGAAGAGGGCTATGAAAAGGGGTATATGCGCCCGCGTCCTCCCGAGCTGCGCACCGGCAAAAAGGTAGCGGTTATAGGCGCCGGTCCGTCGGGACTTGCCTGCTCCGACATGCTCAACAAGCGCGGACATCACGTCACTGTATATGAAAAAAACGACCGCATAGGCGGCCTGCTGATGTACGGCATACCCAACATGAAGCTTGATAAAAGCATCATCGAACGCCGCGTCAGTCTCATGAAAGCCGAAGGCGTAAGATTTATTACGAACACCAATGTCGGTAAAGACGTGCTGCCGAAGACGCTTATGCAGCAGTTTGACGCCGTTGTCCTCTGCTGCGGCGCGGAACAGCCGCGCGACATTCAGGCGCCCGGCCGGGACGGCGCTAAGGGCATCTATTTTGCCGTCGATTTTCTCACGCAGAATACACGCAGCTATTTAAACTCCGGCTTTAAAGACGGCGAATATGTAAACGCGAAGGGCAAAAACGTGATAATCGTCGGCGGCGGCGACACTGGCAACGACTGTCTCGGCACCGTAATACGGCATGGATGCGCATCGGTCGTGCAGCTCGAGCTTATGCCTAAAGCACCTGATGAAAGAAGCGCCGACAATCCGTGGCCGGAATATCCCAAGGTATGCAAAACAGATTACGGTCAGCAGGAGGCCATTGCCGTGTTCGGCAGGGACCCGCGTCTCTACAGTACAACGGTTAACAAGGTTATAACCGATAAGCAGGGTAATATAACAGCCGTAGAAACGATTAAAATGGCGTTTGACGAAAATCATAGACTCGTGCCGGTAAAGGGCAGCGAGGAAACTCTGCCCTGTGAGCTACTTATAATAGCCGCCGGATTTACCGGATGCAGAAAATATATCGCCGATGCGTTTAAAATAGAGCTTTCGCCCCGCAATACCGTAAAAACGGAGGGCGAAAAATATTCCTCAAGCGTGCCCGGAGTTTTTGCCGCCGGCGACATCCACCGCGGCCAGTCGCTTGTTGTCTGGGCGATACATGAGGGAAGAGAGTGCGCTAAGGAAGTAGACGCATTCTTAGAAGGATACTCAAATATGTAAGAGAGATTTTACATATTTTGAGATATATAAGAGTCCCCTGGGAATAATTGGGCGGAGAAATCCGCCCAATTATTCTTTGTATTTCCTGATATGTATTATAAAAGAACTGCTATATCCATAAAAATTACTTTTGGATAGCTGAAACGGCAATTTTTATGAGCGCTTATGGCATATGCCGACTGCCGTCTTAATGAAAACACCATAAGAAGCCCCGCCCGCGAGGCTTTTGCGTAATGGTATTTTTGTTATAAATCAGTATTGAAGCGGCTTTAAAGGGCGGCTTTTCCTTTTTGTAAGTGGGCTTAAAATAAGAAAAATTAAATCCCGCAGCAAAAAACAAAAGCTAATGTTTACAGGCCCATTACTCTATTTGCACATCTTTATAAATACGTACATTTTAAGTTATATTCTGAAGTCTTGCATGTTACGCGGGTGCAAATCCATCCTCCAAAATCGAAACAATATCTTTTCTGTTCTCCCTTGGCATCAGGTCGGTTTTTACGCATTTAGCGTTGAGACTCCGCTTTTTATTTTATTCCATCGCCAATAAAGCAAATACCGGATTTAACAACTGCAAAAATTCATATTTATACAATAAAATAGTAAAATATCTTTTTGGTCAACGCTTGGTAAAAAGCAATCCCCGCGCAAATCAAAAATTTACGCGGGGGTTCTTATATTATTTTATGTTGTAATAATGGCGTCAGATGTTAAAAATAGATTTCTAAAGAAAATATCAATGCATAAAAAGCTATGATTTACAAGACTTTCAACAGGCAGCTTGTAAGAAGCTGCTGGATGTAGATATATAGCGGTTTTGAGCGTTTTGCGTACCTTAAAATTGGGCAAAGTCGCTTTAAATAATTAGATTAGCAGATGTGCTGATATCTTTCCAAATGTCCACCCTGCCAATAGTACCGTCTTTAAAGGTAGCGTACGGCAGCTTAGCAGCACTGAGCTCTTCTATATCATCCACTGCTCCGTCGGCAAACATCTTCATCCGGCGGCCGGCAGACGACATTCTCTGCGTAACTCCGCCAAGGCGCACGTCGACAACCTCAAAGCCCGCAATTTTCCTCGTCTCATACCACATATTGCGCCACGACTGCCTCAGCTCATTCATCGACGTAATGATAGCCGGCGCCGTCATTGCAAGCTCCTTTGCTGCAGCGCGGTCTTTGCTGCGCACGATATTTCCTGCCGCTTCGTGCCATTTGCATTTTGCAGAAAGCATTGCGGCCAGCTTTTCATAAAAGTCAAACATGACGGCAAATGCCGGATTTTCTTCCCGCCAAGCCGCGCATTTTGTCTGAAGTTCGCTGTAAAGCTCAGAAAATTTATAGCCCTCGCAGTCCTTTTCAAACATGGGTATAATCGGGTCTTGATATAAAAGGAATTTGCAGGGATTTCCACTTACGCCGCCCAGCGTGTCAAACTCGTTAAGTCCCAAAAACGCATCGGCGTCGGCGCCGGCGCATGCGGCAAACCTCGCCTTTGCCTTTTCTTCGTTATATTCTCCGGTATACGCCGTCTCGGCATATACCTGAAGCAGATAAAGTCCTGCAAAGTATTCTGCCTCAGCGCCGTCCTCGCAGCTCATAAGCGCCACTGCTTCCTTTACTCCGCTGTTTATACACTCGGCCAAGTCAGATGCAGCGGAATTTACCGTAATATCATAACGCGGCACAACGCTGTATTTAAAGCAGCTTTCACCGACATACATAACATTCGACGAAAACTTTTTCAGTACATCAAGCTCTACTTTAGTATCCGCCGAGTTATCCGCCTTGTACATTATATCCATAGACTTTGCCGATGCTATTACTGCCTGAGAATCGGGCTTATCAAGGTAAATGTCGCTCCACATCATGGGCTTAATGCCAAGTCTGTCAAATATCGGACGCATGTTTTCCACATGCTCGCTTATAATGTCGGCCGTCTCTTTAAATCCGTGCTTTCTGAGATATTTGCCACGGCCTATTCTCAGCGTTTCATCAAGTCCTATAAACACTCTGTTGCTGCGGTATGGCGCCGTCAGCGCCTTTAAGCAGTCCTCAATAAATTTATATGTATTCTCCTCGCCGACGCAGAGAACGCCCTTTGAATCGGCCAAGCCGCCCATCGCCGGCCAGGAAATCTCGCATTCAAGGTGCGCTAATGTGTCTATGCCGGGTATTACTTCTATTCCCAATGCATAGGCATAGTCGTCTATCTGCTTCATCTCTTCCGGCGTGTAGCGCCCACGAAGATAGCCGTAAAGCGGATAACTTTCAACCTCCATAAGCTGCTTTACCACCGCTGTATTAAGGCCCATAAGCGCCATTTTGGAAAAATAGCGCGCCAGCGCCTCCGGCGTCATTACGCCGTTCAGCGTTAAATCAAGCATTACGCCGACATTTTGGAGCTTAGCGCTTTCCTCAACATCGCATGATGTAGCGTACTGCTCTATATAAGACAGCGCGCGGAAAAATTCCACCTTTTTGCTGTAGACAATGCTGCCCTCTTTGTCATTAAGTTTAACTGATAATTTATCTCCCTGCTTTACACTTACAGGAATGCCGTCCTTTTCTATTTTTACGTTAAGCTGAGGAAGTATTAATTCAAGGCCCTCTTTTAACTCGGCTGTTTCGCCGTTAAGCCAGATTTTAAGCATATTATTCATGTCCTTTCAGTAATCTTCATCTTAATACCTGTTTAAGGCACTGTTAGAATGTTTCTCTTATTCCGGCGTAGCCGTTGGTTATTATTTCGTGCCAGAATTTATAGCAGTTGAGGTGCCCCATCGGATAATATGATTTATACGGTATTTTCTCCTCGTCAAGACCGGGGATTGTATCTATAAGTCCGTCGGCAAAATCCTTCATATGTCTGCCGGCCGTTTCCATGCGCGCCATTACTCCGCCAAGGCGAACCTCAATCGCATCAAAGCCGTACGGCTTGTTGGTGTCCATCCAGAAGTCCTCCCATGCAAGGCTGAGCTCCTGAATTTTTGCTATTATCTCCGGCGCAAGCTCTGACAGCATCTGCGCCGTTACCCTGTCCTTTTCGCGTACGCATTTGGCAGCGTTCTCATGCCAAATGCACTTTTTCTCGACAGCGGCGGAAAGGCGTACAAAAAACTCAAACATCTTTTTAAATTCAGGATTTTCATCCCTGTGCTTTTCCATTACCGTCGTCATTTTCTTATAATAAGGAGAAAGCTTAAAATGCTGACTGTCGTCACCCATCGTCTCAAATAATGGGTCTTCAAACAGCATATATTTTGTCGGGTCGGCAACGTAGAAGTTCGGCGGCGGTACTACTCCGTCTACTTCGTCAAGACGGCTTATATCCAAAAATGCATCTGCACTTACGCCCACACACGCCTTAAAGCGGTTTTTGGTGTACTCCTCGTGGAAAATTCCCTCGTGATATCCCATTTCCGCCCATACCTGGAAGCCGTAAAGCGCTGTTATCAGATTGCACTCCTGCCCGTTGTCGCCCCACGCCGTTGCTATCGCCTCATCTATGCCGTGCTTAAAGCACTGACGCAGCGCCAGCTTGGCGCTGTATATTGCCGAGCCGTAACCCGGCGTCATTCCGCTCCATGTGGATAAGCCGCCGGCAAACGTTGTTTTTGCCTTAAACAGCTTATGACGCTTCAGCATTATATCGTCGGTTTCCTCGTCAACCGTGCCGTAATGCCAATATACCAGTGTTACATTATCCGGCACCGACTCTATTACATGTTCGGGTATCGGTGCGACAAGGTCGTAATAGTTGTCGTCCGGCGAGCATGAGCTGAAGAACATATCGCTCCATATCATGGGCTCCAGTCCCTGCGCCTTTACTATCTCGTTTACCCTTGAGAGGTGCTTTAACATAAGGTCGTGCGCCGGGACATAGCCGTTATCTTTAAGATATTTGCCAAGCCCCAGCAGCTCAGCTTCGTCCATGCCTATATGTATGCGCTTGGTGCGGTATGGCTCGCTTGCGTCCTTTATTATCTGCGCTATAAATTTATAAGTTTCCTCATTATCAATTTCCATAACCCTCGCCGTGTCGCGTATGGGGGCCATTGCCTCCCATCTCAGCACGCATTCAAGGTGAGCCAGCGTCTGTATGCATGGGACCAGCTCTATACCCAGCATATCGGCATAGTCGTCAAGGTCTTTAATTTCTGCCTTGCTGTATGCGCCGCGGAGATAGCCAAAGTATGGGTAATTCTCTACCTCATATGTATCTTCCGTGTACATCATGCCCATGTTAAGGCCCATAAGCGCCATTTTGCGGAACATAAACTTAAGGGTTTCCGGCTTTATTACCGCATTGCGGGAGGAATCAAACATTATGCCGCTCTTTTTAAAGCAGGATTTTTCCTCTACAAAGCATAATGTTCCGTACTGCTCTATATAAGACAGCGCGCGGAAAAAGTGCACTTTTTCACCATATATAATATGTCCCTCTTCCTCCGACATCCTGACCGAAAGCTTATCGCCCTTTTCCACTGTGACGGGAATGCCGTCATCGCAAAAGCGAAGCGATAAGTCCTCTTTCATAGCCTGTATGCCCGGCTTAAAGATGTCTATATCGCCTATTAGTTTTATTTTAAGCATGTTCTTCGCCTCTCGTTTTCTTATTTTTACTACATCTTGCAGGATAACCCAACATCTTAAAAAAGTCAATACTAATTTTCCAGTTGCACACAGCGTCAACAATGCGGATAAATATCGGCATATTTCTATTTTCCCTCCCCCATTTTTTATATTAATTTCGTGTGTGACAGACTATTTATGTCGCTTAGACGCATCAGGATGCCCGACTTATCGCCATAGGCTTCCTAAAATTACGCGCCCAGCGCGTGGTTTTACTATAAAAAAACGGCGCATATTACATTTAATATGCACCGTTTTATTTATTATTTATAAAGACAGTTGTTTTTCAGCATATTCTCTGCTGCGAGCATTATTCCGACCTTAGCGCTGTGATAATTAAAGCCGCCCTGAAACCATACGGCGTAAGGCTCTCTCAGCGGGGCGTCGGCGGAAAGCTCAATAGACGACCCGCCCGTAAAGGCGCCGGCCGACATTATTACTTTATCATCATAGCCCGGCATTGGCGCCGGTACCGGAGATACAAAAGAGTCTACCGGCGCTCCGCTTTGCAGTCCGCAGCAAAAGGCAGACAGACGCTGCTCATTGCCTAAAACTATGCTCTGGATTATATCGCCGCGCTCGTCGGAATGCGACGGACTCACATCATATCCAAGACTGCCGAATAGAGCTGATGCGAACACTGCTGCCTTTTTTGCCTCACCCGTCACATGCGGCGCATTGAAAAAGCCCATATACAGCTCTCTGTTCATTCCCAAGGTAGCGCCGACTTCGCGACCGACGCCCGGCGCCGTCATGCGATATGCGCAGAGCTCTATAAGTTCACTGCGGCCGGCTATGTAACCGCCGCACCGTGCTATGGCGCCGCCGGGATTTTTTATAAGCGAACCGGCTATCACGTCTGCGCCAAGCTGCGTTGGCTCATAAAGCCCGGCAAATTCGCCGTAACAGTTGTCCACCATAGCAATTATACTGCTATCTATTTCTTTTGCGGCCTTTATTGCCTTCGCGCACTCCTCCGCCGTATATGACGGACGTAAAGTGTAGCCCCTTGAGCGCTGTATGTAAAGCATCTTATATTTTTTGCCGCCTACCGCCCGCTTTAACCCGTCAATATCTATTGTGCCGTCGGGCAGCAATTCAATGACGTCAATTTCTACACCGAAATCCTTAAGCGAACCGGGCGTCTCTTTCACGCCCAACACCGGCAGCAGCGTATCATACGGCAGGCCGCAGGCACACAGCATTCTATCGCCCGGACGAAGCAGCCCAAACAGCGCCGTGCTTATAGTATGCGTGCCCGACGCAAAGGAGTGCCTTACAAGCGCGTCCTCAGCGCCGAATATTTCCGCCACGACCCGGTCGAGATTATCCCTGCCCATATCGTCGTAGCCGTAGCCTGTAGTAGCGCCGAGATGCGCCTCGCTGACTTTGTTGTCTATAAAGGCAGAAAGCACCTTTTGCTGATTATATTCCGTTACAGCGTCTATTTTTTCAAACTGAGCCTCTGCTATGCTTTCAGCATCGGCTGAGAGCGCTAAAACCTCTTTTGACATATTAAAAAAATTATTGTGCAAACTCTAATTCCCCGTTTCTCGTGTTTTTAATTTATTCCGTTTGCCGCGGCTTATGCTGCAAGCGCATTTTATACATTGCTGCATGCACAGACTTGTTTAACCGCGCCGTCCTCAAGCCGCGCCTTGTCCTCAACGTATATACAAAAGCCTTTGCATCCGACAATTAAGCGCTGTTAGTGCATCCGCTTTGGCTGGTTTCATATGGGATATACCGGCAAAACAGTGAGCATACAAAATAATATACATTAAAGCCGCTTGGTTAAGCTGACGGGTGTTGGACAGAATGTGGTTTTCAGCTTCTTTCCGCGCCGACTGCATTAAAATTTTTACCATACGGAATATGGCTGCAAATTTATGTCTTGCCCGCATGAAAATCTTCTTACTGAAAACTGCTTCTCACCGGAAATGCTGGCGGCAGTGATAAACTTTTGCTTTTGAGGCCGCCGATGTGCTGACGCACACCATGGGTGAAAAAGTGAAAAGACGCCGTGGAAGCACTTAGGCATATCGGATTTATTTCCCGGCAGTTTAAGTATGAGCAACCTACAGCACCCATCTCACTTCCGGCCAATCACCTGCCGCATGCTATGTCTCCCGGCTGGTGTGCGCCTTTATCTTCCCCCTACGCCGTATCGACCGTCAATCCGCTTTACAGCATTCCGATAAAAGTATATCATAATGTATCTATTTTGCGGCATACTTTTCGGCTATGGCCTTTGCCAGCTTACCTGCATTTTTGATATCGTTTATGCTGGCCATACTCGACGGCGAGTGCAGATATCTCACCGGCACGTTTACCGCTATACATCTTACCCCGCTGCCGGCTTTTTGTATTGAGCCGGCGTTGTTGCCGCCCGATGCAAGCGATTTTGGCTGGCAGACAATGCCCATCTCTTTCGCTGTTTTGAAGGCTTCGTTATACATTTCCCTGTCATACAGCGTGGCCCTGTCCATAAACGACACCGCCGGACCATTTCCCACGCGGCAGACGTTATTAGGCGCATCTACGCCGGGAATATCCGCTGCTGTTGTTCCCTCTAATATAATTGCGTAATCCGGCGCAACGCTGAAAGCGGCCGCCGCCGCGCCGCGCAGGCCAACCTCTTCCTGTACAGTGAATGTAAAATACATATCATGCTCTGTTTCACTTTTTATTATGTCAACCAAAAGTGCACAGCCTATGCGATTGTCCAGAGCTTTGGATTTTATCATATCGCCCATTTGCCTAAAACTGTTCTCAAACGTACCCGTATCACCTATCGATACATATTTTTGCGCGTCCTCACGGCTGTTTGCACCTATATCAATATACAGTTCGTCCAACGATACTTTTTTCTCACGCTGCGATGACGTCAGAAGATGTACCGGCGTCAAAGCTATAACGCCTGTAAGCCCGTTTATTTTTACTCTTGAGCCTACCAGCGCCGTCTCCTCTATTCCGCCGACGGTGGTAAAGCTTAAAAAGCCCTCGTCTGTTATGCCGGTCAGCATTATGCCGACCTCGTCCATGTGCGCGTCGAGCATTACCTTTTTACTGCTCCTGCTTTTGCCCCTTTTAAAGACGATTATGCTGCCGAGCGCATCTACTCTATATTCGCAAAGGCCCGCTATTTCCTCTATTATAGCCTCGCGCATTGCCCCCTCGCTGCCCGATGGAGCGTCTATATTGCAGAATTTTTTCAATAGCTCAAGCATTTTTAACACCGCCCTTAAGAATATATTCATATAAAAGCCTTGCCGTGTTCTCTACATCCGACTCAGTTATCACCTCAACCGGCGTGTGCATATACCTCAGCGGTATTGAGACAAGACCCGTTTTAATGCCGCTGCCGGATATCGATATAACGTCTGCGTTGGTGGAGGTTTTACCGCCCATGGCTTCTATCTGATACTGTATACCGTTTTCTTTTGCTGTCGCCTTAAGCCGCTCAGTTATCTCTCCGCACAGCGTAGGAGATACGCCTATCATAGGCCCGCTGCCGAGTATACCCGTTTTATTCAGCGGCGTGCCGGGACTTTTGGCATACGATACGTCTACCGCAACAGCTTCATCCGGCCTTATGGCGTATGCGGCGCTGCCGGCGCCGAGACAGCCGAGCTCTTCTTCCACCGACAAAAGGATAGTAACGCCGCAGGGCAGACTGCCATGCTCATGCAACAGTTCGGCAGCGCGAATAAGCGACGCCACACCTGCGCGGTTGTCAAATGATTTGCCCGTCATGCAGCCGTTCAGCAGCGCCGCCGGTACTGTACTGTACGTAACCCTGTCGCCTACCGATATTATCTCCGCCGCTTCTGCGCCAAGACCTGTGTCTATATGCATTTCGCTGAGCTTGCGAGGAGCATCGTCCTTTTTGCTGAGATGCGGCGGTGTGCTGCAAAATACGCCGTATACTTTCCGCTTTCCATGTATTATTACTTCCATTGCCGGCAGCAGTCTTGAATCTATGCCGCCGCTGTCAGTAACCGTTACAAAGCCGTTTTCATCCACCGATGTGACCATAAAGCCTATTTCATCAATGTGCGCGTCGAGCATTATGTTATATTCACTGTTTCCCGATATTTTACCTATGACGTTTCCGGCTCCATCTCTTGAAACAGAGGCATACTTGCTGAGCATGTCTGCCGCGGTCTGTGGAGCATCAGGCAGCCCGCCGACACCCGCTGCCGCTGACAGCTTAAACAATATTTCTTTTACATCCATATTTTTACCCCGCTTATATTTGACAATATTGCTTTTTGCTTTAAAAACTGACATTATCATTCATTCTTTTACACTAAAAGCGTAAAAGACAATTATTATGATAATTTTTTTACCAAATCCTTAAAATGCCGGCCGCGCGCCTCAAAGTTTGGATACATATCAAAGCTCGCGCTCACCGGGCTGAGATAAACGATATCTCCCTCTGCGCTTATATCATCGGCAATTTTTACAGCTTCCTCCATGCACGACACCCGGTATATTTTAAGCGCGCCGGCATCATACCCCTCAAAGGATGTGACGGCCTTTTCTATTTTGTCCGCCGTCTGGCCCATTAGAATAAGCGCCTTGACCTTTTCGCAGGCATACGGCGCAAGCGGCTCGAAGGGGACATGCTTGTCATAGCCGCCGGCAATCATTATTACCTTTTGCTTAAACGCTTTAAGTCCGGCTATCGTCCTCGTAGGGCTGGTGGCGATGGAGTCGTTGTACCACTTTACGCCGCTGCGCTCCCTCACCAGCTCGCAGCGGTGTTCTACACCTTTAAAGTGCGATGCGACATATCTCATGCTGTCTGTGCTGCATATGCCGTACACTGCTGATATTGCCGCAAGATAGTTTTCGACATTGTGCTTGCCGACCAGCAGTATATCACTTTCATCCATAATTTTTTCTGTGCCGTCCAGCTTTGACATATATAAAGCGCCGTCCTTATAGTAGGCGCCAAATGCCGGCTGCTGATTCATGCTGAACATATATGTTTTGCCCCGCACCTCATCCGCAAAGGAGGATGTTATATCGTTGTCAGCGTTGAGTACCGTTTTTGAAAAAGCACCCTGATGCAGGAATATATTTTTCTTTGCGTCAATATATTCCTGCATATCCTTATGCACATCCAAATGATTTGGGCTGACATTGGTGACAACAGCAATGTCAGGACTGCTGCGCATGGATATAAGCTGGAAAGACGAAAGCTCCACAACGGCGTAATCCTCCGGCTGTATATCAAAAATCCCCGCCAGCAGATTGCGGCCGATATTTCCGCCAAGATGTACCGTTTTGCCGTCTCTTTTCAGCATTTCGGCTATAAGAGTAGTTGTGGTCGATTTGCCGTCGGAGCCGGTTACCGCTATTTTTGTCGCAGGACAAATATCAAAAAAGATTTCCATTTCTGAGGTAACTATTATTCCACGCTCGCGCGCCTTTTTTATGGCAGGAGAGTTAAAATAAAGTCCCGGCGTGCGTATGAGTATATCTGCTTCTATATTTTCAAAATTGCCGTTTGAGAGCGTAAGCTTTGCGCCGCAATTTTCTGCCTCGTCGGCTGCATCGCCTAACTCCTCCCGCGTCTTTTTGTCATATACCGTAACTTTAGCGCCGCTTTCTGCAAACAGCTTTACCAACGGTCGATTGCTCACGGCCAGCCCGCATATCGCTATTTCCTTGTCCTTTATAAACTCAAAAAACTTTTCTACCCTGCTGTCCATAATTTTCCTCCGATATTTATGTAATCATATATATTATATGGCTAATACCCTGTAATAATATGTCGTTTGAAGACTTATAAAAATTATTATACTTTCACATTGGCTAAATATCAACTTGCAGCCGTGATAAAAGGCAGAAATTTTACAGTATACCGAAGACATTGCTATAAAATCTCGCTGGCACTTAAGAAAATGGCAGATAAAATGCCTTGTGCCAAGCATCTGCCTGGTGTGCAGAATTTATATATTGTATAAAAAGTGCGGCGCGGAATGTAAAACCATATCAAAACTGTGCCTATAAGTCAGAAACCATGGCTGCAGCGGCGCGGGCCATAGCTTAGGAAAAATTTGATGATGCCAGGCAGAAACGCTTTTTAAAACGGCTTTTAGAGCAACAATATTTTAAAAGCACAATCTTCAAGCTCATATTTAAATTACTATAATTCGACAAGCATAAACTTATGTTTATGTAAAATA
>JAUUSE010000029.1:0-22198 GCA_030842085.1 Bacillota bacterium
TATCGGCGCCCGACTCCATTATAAACGAATCGTCGTCCTTTTTCGAGACTATCCTCCCGTAAAGGCCGCCTATGGTTATTATCTCGTCGCCAACCTGTACGCTGTCGCGCATCTTCTGCTCTTCCTTTGTCTTTTTGCGCTGCGGACGTATTAATATAAAATAAATAAGAGCGGCAAATCCGATAATATATACTATCATTATCAGAATAGAAGCCCAGCTGCCTGTTGTCTCACCAGTGCCTGAAGTAGTAGGCGTTGAAGTGTCCAGCAGATTAAATAAATTACGCATTAAATTATCATTCCTTTATTTATATTCTAAAGCTTAGTTTAATATTATACATTGATATAAGCCTTATTTCAATGATTTATTTTTAAATTCTTACATCTATAACGCCTAACTGCTGCCTTTTAAACTCAGCAAAGCTGTCGTTGTCCAATGCGTCGCGTATTCTTTCCATAAGCGTATTGTAAAAATACAAATTATGCATAACAAGCAGACGCATGCCGAGCATCTCACCGCACTTTATAAGATGACGCAGGTATGCCCGGCTATGGTGCTTGCAGGTCGGGCAGTCGCAGCTTTCATCAAGCGGAGAGGTATCGTATTGGTATTTGGCATTGTTTATATTTATTATTCCCTGCCATGTAAAAGCGTGGCCGTGACGCGCATTGCGGCTGGGCATTACGCAGTCAAATAAATCTACTCCCCTGTCTACCGCTTCCAAAATATTAGCCGGTGTACCGACGCCCATTAAGTATCTCGGACGGTCTGCCGGCATAAACGGCTCTATCGCCTCTATTACCGCATACATCTCTTCCGCCGGCTCGCCGACCGCCAAGCCACCTATGGCGTAGCCCGGCAAATCGAGCTCAGCTATTTTTTTCATGTGCTCGCACCGTAAGTCTAAATATGTCGAACCTTGGTTTATTCCAAAAAGCAGCTGATTTTTATTTATAGTATCCTCCATTGAGTTAAGGCGGTTCATCTCATCCCTGCAGCGGTAGAGCCACCGAACGGTGCGCTCGCAGGAATCTTTTGTATATTTATATTCCGCCGGATTTTCTATGCATTCGTCAAACGCCATTGCTATTGTAGAGCCGAGGTTTGACTGTATCTGCATGCTTTCCTCCGGCCCCATAAAAATTGCTTTTCCGTCGACATGCGATTTAAAGCTTACGCCGCGCTCCTTTATCTCGCGCAGCTTAGCGAGTGAAAAAACCTGAAATCCGCCTGAATCGGTAAGTATAGGGCCGTCCCAGCCGGTCATTTTGTGCAGGCCGCCTATCTGCTTTACCGTGTCATCGCCCGGCCGCACATGCAGATGATATGTGTTGCACAGCATTACCTGACATTTAAGCTCTTTTAAATCAAATGCCGACACAGCCCCCTTAATGGCCGCCGACGTCGCCACATTCATAAAGGCCGGCGTCTGCACATCGCCGTGGACAGTGCTGAAAATACCGCGCCGCGCGCTGCCTTGCTTTTTTATTAAAGTGTACATGTTTCCTCCGATTATTTTATACAAATTTAAATTTTTGCGTTTTTTGTTCGCGGGTGTTGTTTTACCAGCCGCCGTCCTTATATACCGGCAAGTCATGATGCTCTATGTATCAATCGTAAAGAGCAAAAGACTTCCTGCCTTTTACTGCGTTAAAATTCGAGTTTGATTATATCATTAATTTTGCTTTTAAGTCAACCAATTGCAAGCTATAGCATCAGATTTTGCCATTTAAATCCGCCGCTGAGAGAGGGACGTACAGAGTTTTACGATATGCACTGCTCATAATAAATCATATTGTATAAAAACGGCGTATAAATCAATACAAATTCGGTTAATATTTTTTCCGGGCACACTTGTTGCAGGTAATAAATAATGATATAATATGAGCGGGAAATAAGTATGTGCGCTTGTTCCCAAGCTATTAAAAATTAAGGAGTTGTTATTATGATTAATGAAAAAGTAGCAAAATTATTAAACACTCAAATCAATAAAGAATTTTATTCTGCTTATCTTTATCTCAGCTTTGCAAACTATTTTGACGACAGGGGTCTTGACGGATTTGCAAACTGGTATAATATTCAGGCTCAGGAAGAGCGCGACCATGCAATGCTGTTTTTGCAGTACATGCAGAACAACGACCTCAGAGTAACATTTGATGCAATAGATAAGCCGTCGGTTGCGCTGGACAGCGACATGGGCGTGCTTAAGGCAGGACTTGAGCATGAGAGATATGTTACGGGACTTATAAATACAATATACAAGGCTGCGGCTGAAGACAACGATTATCGCACAGTTCAGTTCCTCGACTGGTTTGTAAAAGAGCAGGGCGAAGAAGAAACAAACGCAACTGACCTTATAAAGAAAATGGAAGTGTTCGGCTCTGACGCAAAAGGACTTTATATGCTTAATCAGGAGCTTGGCGGACGCACTTATTCCGCTCCGTCGCTTACTCTGTAATTTCTGCAAAAGGCAGATAAGGCTTAAAATTGTCTTTATAAAACCCTCTTCCGCCTATGTGCAGAAGAGGGTTTTATATTTGAGAGAATATTATTAAATTACGAGAACTAAACTAATGTTAACATTAAATTTTTCTCTTTAAAAAATCAAATATTATAGTATAATATATTTAATTAGTTTTAACTAACTCAACTTGCAGTAAAAAGGAGGTATAAAAAATGAATATGCATAAAATGGAAAGAATAAAAAACAGCTCAGGCTTTAGCGGCACTTTACCAAAGCAGAGGAAGCCTCCAAAGGCACTTAAAGGCTATGGGATTGATGAATCTGCATATAATTCTGAAAAATAATGCTTAAAGTATCGATACCGACAGTTGCCGGCTTTATTCTGAGCTTATGGACGAGAAAAAGTAATCTGGGTTGTGGTACTGTCCGGTGGATATAGTCGCAGTGACGTCGATAGGCTTCTTTATAAAAATCCGGGGCTTATTGCAAGCTTTTCGCGGGCGCTGCTTTCAGATTTGTCTGTAGAACAAAGCGACGAAGAATTTGATAAGGCTTTATCTGATGCAATATCAGAAATCTATAAAGCATCTGTTAAGGAGAAATAGAAATGAGCTACAAATTAGTTATGATTAGACACGGCGAAAGTATATGGAACAAAGAAAATCTTTTTACAGGATGGACGGATGTTGACCTTTCTGAAAATGGCAGAAACGAGGCCATTCTTGCAGGAAAACTTCTAAAAGAAAACGGTTACAGCTTCGACGTCTGTTATACGTCATATTTGAAAAGAGCCATTCATACGGCAAACTGCGCGCTTGAGCAACTTGATGAAGAATGGATTCCAGTTATAAAAACATGGAAGCTCAACGAGCGTCACTACGGCGCACTTCAAGGCCTCAACAAGTCCGAAACGGCCGAAAAATACGGTGAGGAGCAGGTAAAAATCTGGCGGCGCTCTTTCGATGTACGCCCGCCGGCACTTGACACTTCGGACGAAAGAAATCCAGCGCGGCAGCCTATGTATAAAAATATAGATAAAAGCGAGCTTCCGCTTTGCGAAAGTCTTAAGGACACTATTGCAAGGGTTATTCCCTATTATGAAGCTGCAATTAAAAATGATATCGCAGCCGGTAAAAATGTTCTTATCACTGCGCATGGAAATTCGCTGCGTGCACTTGTAATGTACATTGACAACATCTCCGAAAAAAATATAGTTGAACTTAATATTCCTACCGGCGTGCCTCTTGTATACGAGCTGGATGATGAATTTAAGCCGATTACGCATTATTATTTAGGAGATAAAAAGCTGATTGAGCAGAAGATGAATGCTGTAAAAAATCAAGGCGCTAAAAAATAGCTTTCATAGAAGTTAAAATCATATAAATATAAAAAAGATGCATTAAATTGTAATGCATCTTTTTTTGATATTGCCACAATATTCTCGGCCTTTCGTAAAAGCACAGAATAAAAAATTTTATACTGCATGGAAAATACGACAAAACGGCAAATTGCAGCACCGAAAGCTGAGAAATAAAAATTTTTTACTGCATCGTTCGGCAGTATTAGCGCTAAATAAATTAATGGTATAATATATGCTTTTGAAACAGCAGTTTTCAGCAAGTGTTTAAAGCTTTCCCAATTTTCTTTTATGCCGCGGCCTTATTTATAATCACATAATTGCAAAACTTTAATATCACACGCAGTCAAAAAGCGCTATTTCTAAATACAAAATTCTAATTAAAATAATTCTTTTAAAAAATATCTATCGCCATTTGACGATAAATCCACCGGCAGATAAGCGACACAACAAATTGCCTTTCACTGTCCGTAAGCTCGCGGCCGGGCGGAATAGCATACCATTTGTTAAGACAGCCGCGGCAGCATGTTGCCGTGGCATGCTGAGCTAAAAATACCGGATGACCGCGCATGGGCGTCTGTTTGCCGTCGTTTGCTGACGCTGCCGGAGAAATTCTCTGTTCTATAAAATTCTCCGCATGCCTACGTATAGTATCCATTCCTCTTCTTTCAACATATTCCCTGTCTTTTTTACTCAGTCTGAATTCACTCCTAAAATCCGACTGTGATAGGCGATTAAATATGTCCGAATAGGCGCTATAATCTATGTTTGCTTTTTTTGCCTGCAATGTTTGCTTTGCACGCTCTATGTTATACACTCTTCCCTGCTTTTTGAAATTAGCTCCTGTCTGCTTAAAATGAAAATCCACGTAATTTTTTACGCACTGTGCCCGGCTGCCAAGCACCCAGTCATAATCGCACAGCCTTGCATTGTCTCCCGATTCTCCGCCGCAGGTCACAGCGGATATTTTTCCAGTGCTAAGATATTTTTCTATATCAACGCTTTCAAGCATCGGTTCGTGTATTATCTCACGCCGAAATATTGGCAATTTTAGAAATATAGGAAGCCGGTAATCAGCAGCAGCCTGGTTTTCACATGTACAAATTACAGTGACATTGCTGTAGCCGCCGGCAGGACGTCGGCCATTCTATCTATACGCTTGGTAATAATGACAAAATTTAAATCATGGCGGGTATGTATAATCTTCCACGCCTGATCTCTCCATTCATCTGCCTCTTCTATAAAAAAGTCAGACGTCAGGCAAGTATATATCGGCTCTGATGTGTGACGCAGCTTATATTCCCCGTTTCTATTAAGCCGAATCGGCAAATCAAAATTATTCGTTTTCGAAACTATGCTGCTGTCTTTGCCGAATTGTCCGTCGCGGCGGTATACATAGCAGTTGTGACAGCCTGAAGATATTTTTTTACAGCCGTGCCATGGATTCCAAACAGCCACAGCCTACACCTCATTCAAAATGTGAATAATATAATTTTTATGATTTAATTTCTTTCCGCCTAAGTTGAAACAGCAATAAAATAGTACACTAAACTTTAATTCAATATTTGCAGAAGACATTTTATCTTTAAAATATATACTCTATGCGCTATTGCTAAAGCACTATTATATACGTAAAGGACTCAAAGCCTTACCCATTAATATTCAAATAAAATTTGTTTAATAATGTTCAAATGTTACTTCAACATATAAGTAACATTAAACTATACAATCAGCATGGCGTCGCCAAAGCTGAAAAAGCGGTATTTTTCTTTTATTGCTTCATGATAGGCTTTCATTGTCAAATCATAACCGGCAAAGGCCGACACAAGCATTATAAGCGTACTCTCCGGCAGGTGAAAATTTGTTATAAGTCCGTCGATAGCTTTAAATTTATAACCGGGATATATAAAAATATCCGTGTCGCCGGAGCATGCTTTAAGCTCACCATTAAATTTTGCCGCCACACTCTCAAGTGTCCGGCAGCTTGTAGTGCCGACGCTTATTACTCTGCCGCCCGAAGCACGGCACTCATTTATTATATCAACCGTTTTCTGCGGAAGATAATAGCGCTCGCTGTGCATTTTATGCTCGGTTATCTCTTCCTCCTTAACCGGGCGGAAAGTACCGAGCCCCACATGCAGCGTAACATAGCCTATTTTTACTCCACCCTCTTTAATTTTATCAAGCAGCTCGGGTGTAAAATGCAGGCCGGCTGTCGGCGCCGCGGCAGAGCCTTCCTCTTTTGAATATACCGTTTGATACCGCTCTTTATCTTCAAGCTCTTCGGTTATATAATGTGGAAGCGGCATTATACCTATGGCATGCAGTATATCATGAAAGTCGCTTTCATGTGCAAATTTAACTATGCGGTTTCCGCTGTCAATTACATCTATTATCTCGCCGCTCATTAGGCCGTCAAAGTCGAATTTGTTCCCTACTTTGGCCTTTTTTCCCGGGCCGCACAACACTTCCCATACATCCCTCTCAATTTCCTTAAGCAGCAGAAACTCAACCTTTGCGCCGGTATCGACGCGGCGGCCGTAAAGGCGCGCCTCCAGCACCCGTGTATCATTGAGTATGAGGCAGTCGTTCGGCTTAAGCAGATTTGGCAGTGACGAAAATATATCATGCGATATATCTCCGCTTTCTCTATCCACTACCATAAGCCGCGAGGCGTCGCGCGGATATATCGGATGCTGAGCTATAAGCTCAGGCGGCAAGTCGTAAAAAAAGTCTGATTTTTTCATGTATTTAATATCATCTCACATTATATATAGTTATAATTAAAATATGTTTGACAAAGCATATAACCAGTGCTACAATTAAGCCATAAAATAGATATAGAGATAGAGGCGCGATAAAGATTAGTAACACTTATTGAGGCCAGCCAAGGCCGCTTGCAGATTAGTGCGAAATGCGGAACCGCCGAAGGAAAAAGCACGGCAAAGCCTTTTCCTGGTTGCAGGGTTAATAGCTCTGTGATTGTCATCATTTATTTATGATGGAGAGCTATCTTTACAGACAAAAGTCTGCACTTGGCACGCTTTCTATTATATTGCAATGATGACCGGTTATCAACCGGTTTTTTTATTACAGCGGCGTTTGCTTCTCCGACTTAATAAGATTACGTTCTTCTAAGCTCAATTTTTGCAAATCTATTTTGCCGAATATATGCGTATCCGCGCACACGCATGCCGGTAAATTAATAAAATATAACAGGCGCGGAGAAAAGGTGACTAAAATGAAAAATTATAATGTAGGCGTTATCGGCGCAACGGGTATGGTTGGCCAGCGGTTCATTACCCTGCTGGATAAGCATCCGTGGTTTAACATAAAGCTGCTTGCCGCGAGCGGACGCTCCGCCGGCAAGAAATATGCCGACGCTGTCGGCAGCCGCTGGGCAATGAAGACGGAAATTCCTCAGAGCGTGCGAGACATGGTTGTAATGGACGCTGTAGAGGACATGAAAAAAATTGCCGACGAGGTGGATTTTGTCTTCTGCGCCGTAGACATGAAAAAGGATGAGATAAAGGCTCTTGAAGAGGCATATGCCAAGTGCGAATGCCCGGTAATATCCAATAACAGCGCCCACCGTCATACGCCCGACGTGCCTATGATAATTCCGGAGCTTAACGCTGAGCATGCCGTGCTTATCGACACGCAGCGCAAGCGGCTTGGCACAAAACGCGGCTTTATCGCCGTAAAATCCAACTGCTCTCTTCAGTCATATGTACCGGCGGTATATCCTCTGCTCAAATTTAATCCCAGCCGCGTGCTTATTTCAACATATCAGGCTATTTCCGGCGCCGGCAAGACGTTTGAGACGTTCCCGGAAATTGTTGACAACGTAATACCTTTTATAGGCGGAGAAGAAGAAAAGTCCGAAAAGGAGCCGATGAAGATTTTTGGCACGGTGGAAAACGGCGTTATTAAAGAAGCCGTGCGTCCTAACTTCACTTCACAGTGCATACGCGTTCCGGTCAGCGATGGGCATCTTGCATCGGTGTTTATTTCCTTTGACAACAAGCCTTCTAAGGGAGAAATACTCAAATGCTGGAAGGAATTTTCCGGCGAGCCGCAGCGGCTTAATCTGCCGAGCGCGCCCAAGCAGTTTTTGCACTATTTTGAAGAGGATAATATGCCGCAGACGAAAATGCAGCGCGACCTTGAGGGCGGTATGGCAATCTCCCTCGGCAGGCTGAGAGAGGACAGCCAGTATGATTATAAATTCATTGGTCTGTCGCACAACACGCTGCGCGGTGCGGCCGGCGGCGCCGTACTTATGGCGGAGCTGCTCTGCGCCAAGGGATATCTTGATTAATATCCACACAGATGCAGCCGGTATGCGTTAATGAATATCTTGCTGATTTTTGCACCGGCAAAGCTGTTTTGTACCGATATGCGCTTGATTAATCATACAGACAGGTAAAGTTTACTTCTGCTAAGCGGCGTCGTGATTAATACATGCACATGTATCATTGCCGCTTAAGGCAGATTATAATAAGTTATACACACGTATATTTATTTTTTAAGAGGTTATATGCTATGAAAAACACTATATTTAAGGGGGCCGGGGTGGCCATTGTCACTCCCATGAAGCCGGACGGCTCGGTAAATTACGACAAGCTTAGAAGTCTTATAGATTATCAGATTGAAAACGGCACTCAAGCTATCATCGCCTGCGGCACCACTGGCGAGTCCCCCACCCTAACGCATGAGGAGCATGTGGAGGTAATAAAGACAGCGGTTGAGCATACTGCCGGCAGAGTGCCGGTAATCGCCGGGACCGGCAGCAACGATACGCGCTATGCGCTGGAGCTTTCAAAAGAGGCTGAAGCGCTCGGCGCCGATGCGCTGCTTATGGTTACTCCATATTATAATAAAACCTCTCAGGCGGGGCTTATAAAGCATTATACTTATGTGGCGGACAATGTTAACCTGCCGATTATACTTTACAATGTCCCCGGCCGTACAGGGACCGATATAAAGCCGCAGACCTACGCCGTTTTGGCGGAGCATAAAAACATAGCCGCTATTAAAGAGGCCAATGCCAACATAAACGCCATAACCGAGACCATGGCGCTGTGCGGCAACAAAATTGATTTATACTCCGGCTGTGACGAGCATATTCTTCCCATTCTTGCACTGGGCGGAGTTGGCGTTATATCGGTTCTGTCCAATGTTATTCCAAAGCAGACAAACGATATCTGCAAATATTATTTCGACGGCGATATAGAGAAAAGCCGCTCGCTTCAGCTTAAATATTACAGCCTTATAAAGGCGCTGTTCAGCGATGTTAATCCTATACCTGTTAAAGAGGCCATGAATATGATGGGCTTTGATATAGGCAAGTGCCGTTTGCCGCTCTGCGATATGATCGATGACGCCAAAAGCAAGCTGAGAGCGGAGCTTGAGAGAAATGGATTGCTGTAAATTTCATATTACAGCGTTGGCTGTATTTTAGAGTTTAGCTTATCTTTAATATAACGAGATAAAATCAGGCATGGCAAATCATTTATTGCTCAGGCTTGGCAGCTTCAAATAGATTAAGTATATTTTTGCTTGCTCTCTACTCTGCCCTGCACGCTTGATATATCAAAATCTTGCGATAAAATTATGCCCTGCATTAGTTATTAAAGCTTTGCAGTTTTAATATAACCGTATGACTTTTTCAATATAGCTGCAAGCTCAGACTGATTTATCCAACATTTAAATTAATGTATAATCTATAAAATAATCTTATAGTAAAATCATAGTTAGGATGTGCAAAAATGGTAAGAATACTTTTAGTAGGCTGCAACGGACGCATGGGAAGCGTTGTTACTTCTGTCGTATCTGAGCGCAGCGACTGCACAATCATTGCGGGTATAGATATTGACCCGGTTCATCTCAACAACTATCCGGTATATAAGGATTTTTCCTCATTCGACGGCGAGGCGGATGTAATAATTGATTTTTCACATCCATCTTCCCTGCCGGGTATACTTGAATATGCAACTAATAAGCATATTCCGGCGGTAATAGCTACCACCGGACTTAAGGATGAGGATATAGCCAAAATAAAAGAGGCTTCTGAAAAAACAGCAATGTTTTTCTCCTACAACATGTCGCTTGGCATAAACCTTATTTTAGATTTGGTAAAAAAAGCGGCGGCGCTCTTAGCCGACAGCTTTGATATTGAAATCGTCGAGGCGCATCATAATCAGAAAATAGACGCGCCGAGCGGAACCGCCATTATGATAGGCAACGAGATACGCTCGGTGCTTGACGACGAGTATGAATATGAGTATGACCGCCATGACGACGTCCACAAGCGCAATAAAAAGGAAATCGGCATGCATTCTATACGCGGCGGCTCAATAGTCGGAGAGCATGAGGTAATTTTTGCCGGACGCGACGAGGTGATAACCATATCGCATTCAGCACGCTCGAAAGAAATATTTGCCGTCGGAGCTGTTAGAGCCGCTCTTTTCATAAAAGATAAAACAAGCGGACTCTATGATATGTCAGACATCATTTCAAACTCGTAACTCATTTGCAGCTGATATTTTCAGCGCAAGGCGGCCTTTCCAAATGTAGCAAAGCATGATTTAGGCAGTATTTTGCTCGGCATTATATCGGCAGCAAAAGCGATTAATGTTTTGAATAAGAGGTGAAAGAATGGATAATATCACTATTTCCGTAAAGTCAAATATATCTATGCTTATTTTAGACAACGTACCGTCGGACGCAGGTTTTATTTCTTTAGTATTTGACAAATTTTCAGATGAGGCCATTAATATAGACATGATAAGTCAAACACCGCCGCGCGGAAAATACACCTCTATTGCCTTTACTTTTGACGACAGTGAGCTTACAAAAGCGCTTGGCTGTTTAAGCCATATAAAGGAAGAATGTCCGTCTCTTTCTTCGTCGGTAAGCAGCTCAAACAGCAAAATCACGGTGATGTCTGAAGATATGCGCAGCGGATATGGCTTTGCTTCAAAAGTATTTTCTGCGGTGTCCCGCGCATCAGGCGATGTTCGCCTTATTACTACTTCCGAAACAGAGATATCGATACTTGTGCCTGACCTTGACGAGAAGCAGTGCTTAAGCGAGATAACCGAGTGCTTTAATAAAAATTAGTTAAAACACAATTTCAATCTCTATTACTTACTTTTAATTAATCTCATATAACTAAAAAACGATACCGCTTATACGGTATCGTTTTTTAGTTAATGTATAAATATCTTAAGAATTCACTATTTTGCCTTTTCCTGCCTTTTAAGAGACGCCTCAATAAACTTTTTAAAAAGAGGATGCGCACGATTCGGACGGCTCTTAAACTCCGGATGATACTGTACTCCGACGTAAAAGTCGTTCTGCGGAATTTCTACCGCCTCAACCAATTCCTTGCTCGGCGAAACGCCTATTATCTTTAACCCTGCTTTTTCCATTTCATCGCGAAAATCGTTATTAACCTCAAAGCGATGACGATGGCGCTCAGCAATTACTTCCTCACCATATACTTCCCATAATGTGCTGTCTTTCTGCACAACACAGGGATAAGCACCCAGCCTCATTGTGCCGCCGGTAAGTATATTTCCTTTCTGGTCAGGCATTAAATCTATTACCGGATGCGTGCTCTGCTCGTCAAACTCGCTGGAATTTGCGTCTCTCCAGCCAAGTACGTGACGTGCATATTCTATTACCGCTATCTGCATGCCAAGGCATATGCCAAAATACGGAATATTATTCTCTCTGCAGTATTTTGCAGCTATTATCATTCCTTCAATGCCGCGGTCGCCAAAACCGCCTGGCATTATTACGCCGCTGCAGCCGGCAAGCTTTTTGGCAATATTCTTCTCATTTATATTCTCTGAGTTAATCCATTCAATAGATACATCTGCGCCGTTTTCATACCCGCCGTGATACAGCGCCTGCGCCACCGAAAGATATGCATCCTCAAGCTTTACATATTTGCCTACAAGCGCTATCTTCACTTTTTTGCTGCAGTTCTTTATTTTATCAAGCATATTCATCCAGCCCGATAAATCTATATTGTCACAGTTAAGGCTAAGCTTGCGGCAAACTATGCGTGCAAGACCGTTTTCTTCAAGCATAATCGGCGCTTCATATAATATCGGCAATGTGCGATTTTCTACAACGCATTCCTCTGTTACATTGCAGAACAGCGCTATCTTCTTGCGCGAGCTTTCATCCAGCGGAGAATCGCATCTGGCTACTATTATATCCGGCATTATGCCGTATGACTGCAATTCCTTTACCGAGTGCTGCGTAGGCTTGGTCTTAAGCTCCTTAGAGCTGCTTATATATGGTATAAGCGTTACGTGTATGAATACACAATTTTCCCTGCCAACCTCATGGGATATCTGACGTATAGACTCCAAAAACGGCTGGCACTCAATATCGCCGGTAGTACCGCCTATCTCCGTTATTACAACGTCCGCACTGGTCTTTTTGCCCACGCTGTATATAAATCGCTTAATCTCATCAGTTATATGCGGAATAACCTGAACCGTCTCTCCGCCATATTTTCCGGCACGCTCGTTTGTGAGTACATTCCAATATACCTTTCCGGTGGTCAGGTTGGAAAATTTATTCAAATTTATATCAATAAACCGCTCATAATGACCAAGGTCAAGATCCGTCTCAGCGCCGTCTTCAGTAACAAAAACCTCGCCGTGCTGATATGGACTCATGGTTCCGGGGTCAAGATTTATATACGGGTCCAGCTTTTGTGCCGCAATGTTAAGCCCGCGTGCCTTTAACAGCCTGCCAAGTGATGCCGCCGTTATTCCCTTTCCCAGTCCTGATACAACTCCGCCTGTGACGAAAACATACTTGGTCATTTTCTCTACTCCCCATAATTTATTTTTAAAAGACATTTTTCGCCCTTTATTTCACTAATTAAACATTTGCATTTTCAAAACTTTATTTATTATATTACCGTTAACAAAACATTTCAAGATTTTTTATCTGCCATAAACCTCATAAAAATATAATTACTATAAAAATCTTATTATTAGCTGTAAGCCCTACAATTTATAATTGTATTATATTTGTCTTATCTTGTCAATCGGATAAACTATCTGTCTTGAGTAATATTTGACTTTTAAAAGGCATATAAGACAACCGACAGTTTGCATAAATCTGCAAATTTTCATACATCAGCTGCTATAATTTGCCGTCTAACCTATCATACCTAATTGCGAAAAATGGATAAAGCAGTTATGAAGCTTTATATATTTTTGATTTATAAAAGTGTCTCTGACTTAAACAGCCATGAAAAAGCAGGATGTAAATTTACATCCTGCAAAGTTATTTTAAAGATATTTACTCATAAATTGTAATTTCCTATTTCCATATTTTTATTTTGCCGGTATCATTGAGATTTTTAAGAACTATAAGCACAATTGGGAATGCAAAGAGTCCCACAAGTCCAAATGTCTGCAGGCCCAAAAACATCGCTATAAGCGTGAGTAGCGGCGGCAGACCCACCTGATCACCTATTATCTTCGGCTCAATTATATTTCTTATTATCGTTATAACTGCATACAGCACCAAAATGCCTATGGCTCGTGAATAGTTGCCGGTAATAAGGTCTATAACCGCCCATGGTATTAGCACTGTACCTGTGCCGAGTACAGGGAAAATATCTACTATAGCCACCAAAAGGGCTATTATAAGCGCATAGTCCACCCGCATTATGAGAAAGCCTACAAACAGCTCGCTGAAAGTTATAAACATTATTATGCCGTAGCCTTTCAGCATCTTTATTATATTCTTTGTAAAATGACCTTTGGTTTCTACTATTATCTCCCATTTTTCCGGACTGAACTGCCTCTCTAAAAATCCGGTAATCCTGTAGTAATCCTTTGTTATAAAGCAGCAAGCTATTATTGAAACGACAAAATTTATCAAAAATCCCGGCAGATGCGTCGCAGCATATGTGCCAACACTTTTTACCAGAGACGTCAGCGTATCGGTAATAGTGGCGCTTATTGAGCTTGACATGGATTCCAGCGTGTCACTGAAGCTTGTCGGCATATCCTTTAAAATATCCTGAAAATATGAATATACGTTGTTCACGGCCTCTGTCAGCACTGGCATATACTGCGGCAGCTTTTCTGTCACAAAGCCGCTTGCTTCGACATATATTCTGAAAAATAAAAAGCACACAATAGCAGACAGCGCAACAAATACCGCAATAACCAATGTTATAGACCATACCGTACGGGGCAGCTTTGTCTTTTTTGTAAGCCAGTCTACGGGACGCTGCAGCACTATCGCAACTATTACACCTATTACAAACGGAGTGAGCCACAACAGCGCATATTTAAATATAAGCACTGCAAGTATAATAATCAGTGCGTAAAATACTATATTTATTATGGCTTTTTTCTTAGTTTCTAATCTCATTTTACCACCTGTATATTAATTTCCGCCGCATAACATATATGTAATTATAAATCTTTTTAAAGATGCAAAAATATTCCGTTGCTATAATTTAATATGGATTATATTCTAACGTCTTATACTTAATTTTTAAAATAAAAATTTATAAAATTACTATTAGTATAATTTTAATTTTTCCTTAATACATAATAAAAATATAAATTTTTATTCCTTATTTTATAGTACAATATTTTATCGTTTTATTCAATATATATTTATGTTGCGAGTTTCTACTTGAAATTGCTAGATCAATATGGTATACTGTTTTAGTATTAAAGACACATGTATGTAGGTGGTGAACAGATTTGCCAAAAGAATCTGTAAAACTGATAATTGATTCGTGTGTTTTACCGGAAGTTTTTCTTAAAGTTGTAAAAGCCAAGCAGATGCTTGTAAACAAGACTGCGAAATCTGCCGCCGACGCTGCGAGAATGTGCGGCATATCGCGCGGGACCTTTTACAAATATAAAGATTTTGTATTTGAATATAACTCTTCTTCCGGCGGACGCATAATCACCATATTTGTTATACTTGAGGATTATCCCGGTGTTTTATCCTCTCTTATATCGCGGCTGTACGAGGCCGGCGCCAACATTCTCACTATTAATCAGAATATACCTGTTGGCGGGAGCGCGTCTGTTTCACTGTCTATTAATACCGAGCATTTGCAGACCGACCTTTCGCAGCTTTTATCACTTTTGAAAGAGATAAACGGCGTTAAATCGGTTGAAAGCATTGGCTCAGAATAAACGCAAAAACTAAAATATATGCCGGCATTAGGCAAGAAGGAATGATTGTAATGATAAAAATAGCGGTAATGGGGCATGGCGTCGTGGGCTCCGGCACGGTTGAGGTTTTTTATAAGAACCGTGAGAACATATGCAAAAAATGCGGCACCGACGTAGATATAAAATATATACTCGATTTAAGGGATTTCCCCTCTCTTCCATACTCCGACAAGTTTACCAAAAGCTTTGACGACATTATAAACGACGACGAGGTAAAGGTTGTCGTTGAGGTTATGGGCGGGCTTAATCCGGCGTATGATTATGTTAAAAGATGTCTTTCAAGCGGAAAAAGCGTTGTAACTTCTAATAAAGAGCTTGTAGCCGCACATGGTGCTAAGCTTCTTAAGATTGCCAAGGAAAATAATATAAACTTCCTCTTTGAGGCAAGCGTTGGCGGCGGAATACCAATAATAAGGCCACTTTCTCAGTGTCTTGCGGCAAACTCCATAGACGAGATATGCGGTATTTTAAACGGTACGACCAACTTTATACTCAATAAAATGATAAACGAAGGCATGTCTTTTGAGGACGCGCTTAAGCTTGCACAGCAGCTTGGCTATGCCGAGCGCAATCCATCCGCCGATGTTGACGGCTTTGACACCTGTCGAAAAATCTGCATACTTGCCTCTCTTGCCTTTGGCTACCATGTATATCCCGACGGTATTTACACCGAGGGCATAACCAACATAAAGCTTGAGGATGTTGTTTACGCCAAAAAGCTCGGCTATGCCGTTAAGCTTATAGGATACTCCAAGAGAATAAGCGACGATAAGATTTTCTGCGCCACATATCCAGCGCTTATTCCATTTTCAAACAGCCTGTCTACTGTAGACGATGTTTTTAATGCGATAATGGTTAAGGGTGACGCCACCGGCGATGTAATGTTCTACGGCAAGGGCGCCGGCAAGTTCCCGACTGCGAGCGCCGTTGTAGCTGATATAATTGACGCGTGCATGCACATAAACCGCCGCAAAAACATATTCTGGGAGGATGCTAAGGCAGATTATGTTATTCCCTGCGACGAGCATGAGACGGCTATGTATGTCCGCGCTCAGTGCGATATGAGTGATTTAACGCGCCTTTTCGGCAGCGCCAAAGCTTTGCATGCAGACAATGGAGATGTTTTGTTTATTACTCCTGTTATGAAGGAAAAAGAGATAAATAAAATTCTTTCGCAGTCAGGTATAGAAATTAAAGCCAAGATAAGAGTTATGGAACAGGCGGTGTAATTTTAATGGTTACTGTTAGAGTTCCGGCAACCAGCGCCAATCTTGGTTCCGGCTTCGACGCGCTGGGCATAGCTCTTACGCTTTACAACACCGTCAGCATCGAAGAGTACGACGGCGTTAAGATAGAAAGTCTCGACAATATACGTGTACCGCAGGACGAGAGCAATTTTATATATTCCACCGCCCGCCGTCTTTACGATATATGCGGTAAAAAGTTTACAGGACTGCATATAAAGCAGACAAACGACATTCCAATGACGCGGGGGCTGGGTTCCTCCTCCGCCTGCCTTATTGCCGGACTGCTTGGCGCAAACGAACTGCTTGGCAGGCCGATGAACAGCGGCGAGCTTCTTAACCTCGCTGCGGCTATTGAGGGACATCCTGACAATGTTGCGCCGGCACTGCTTGGCGGGCTTGTCACCTGTGCTATGGATGAAGGTATTGTTCACAGTGTGAGCGTGCCTGTAAGCGAGAACGTACGTTTTGCCGTTATGATTCCTGATTTTACGCTTAAAACGTCGCTTGCACGTTCGGTGCTTCCGCAAAGTATTTCACGCAGCGACGCTGTCTTTAATCTTTCGCGGGCGGCGCTTATGACTTCTTCCCTATTCTCCGGCAATTTGGAGCATCTGCGCATCGCCACGCAGGACAGACTGCATCAGCCATATCGCCTGCAGCTTATTCGCGGCGGCGACTCTGCGCTGAGGATTGCGAGAGAGCTTGGCGCGTACGGCTCTTACATAAGCGGCGCCGGGCCGAGCATTGTCGCTATAATTGACAAGGACAACACGGCGTTTGAAAAAGAAGCCCAGCTTCAGCTTAAGAAAAACGGCATATTTAACTGGCGTATAGTTTTACTCGAATGCGATGAAAACGGCGCTGCCGTTTTGTAATAAAAATACAGGCTTGTGCTCTTAAATAGTGAGGCTTAACGGTTTTTCATATTTATCATATAACTGCCGGCAGTCGCTTATAGCTCTTTTATATGTTTATGCACAAACGTGATATATCTGTTTAAAGCTGCTGCGCAGATGTAAATTTATCGGCAGTATAACGCGAGATATGCTCAAAAGTCTCACATATTTCCGAAAGCACAAATCTGATAATAATTTGGAGGTAAATAAATGGCACTGATAGTACAAAAGTTCGGTGGTTCATCTGTGCGCGACGACGAAAGAATCTTTAATGTCGCGAGGATAATAACCGAAACGCGCAAAAAGGGCAACGACGTTGTCGCCGTTGTTTCGGCACAGGGCGACACGACCGACGACCTTGAAGCCGCCGCTGCGAGAATAAATCCGAATGCGTCAAAACGCGAGATGGATATGCTCCTTTCGGCCGGCGAGCAGATGTCGGCGGCGCTGCTGGCCATGGCGATTGAAAGCCTTGGGTATCCGGTGGTTTCGCTGTTAGGATGGCAGGTCGGCGTTAAGACCGACTCCAATTACCGCAATGCGCGTATTAAAAGCATATCATCTGAAAGGATAAACGCCGAGCTTGCCCGCAAGAATATAGTAATTGTGGCCGGATTTCAGGGTATTAACAAGTATGATGACATATCTACCCTTGGCCGCGGCGGTTCAGACACCAGCGCAGTAGCTCTTGCCGCCGCGCTTAGAGCCGACAAATGTCAGATATATACTGACGTTGACGGAGTATACACCGCTGACCCGCGCATTGTTAAAGGCACTAAAAAGCTTGAAGAAATCACATATGATGAAATGTTGGAATTGGCCACACTGGGTGCGCAGGTGCTTCAGAACCGCTCGGTTGAAATGGGTAAGAAGTACGGTATACCAATAGAAGTATTGTCCAGCCTGGAGGATAAGCCGGGCACAATTGTTAAGGAGGTAGTCAAAGTGGAAAAAATGCTGATAAGAGGCGTTGCAAGAGATAATGACGTATCACGTCTGTCAATAATAGGTATAAAGGATACTCCCGGCATGGCCTTTAAAATATTCTCTGCCCTTGCGAGGAAAAGAGTAAACGTTGATATAATACTGCAGTCGGTGGGCCGCGACGGAACGAAGGACATAACCTTTACCGTGCCGAAATCTCAGAGCAAGGACGCTATAGAGGTTCTGCATGAAATGCTGCCGTCGCTCGACGCAATGAACATCACCTGTGATGACCACGTTTCAAAGGTTTCTATAGTCGGCGCCGGTATGGAAACGCATCCGGGCGTAGCGTCAAAAATGTTTGAGGCGCTGTATGAGGCGGATATAAATATTCAGATGATTTCGACAAGCGAGATAAAGATTTCCGTACTTATCAATATGGACGATGCCGACAAGGCTGTACAGGTAGTTCACGACGCATTTATAAAATAAAATATTCTCCATTATATAAACCCGCATGACTTTAAGGAATGCGGGTTTTATTATGATATTAGTATGATTTGAGAATTTTATCTGCAAACCGAGTATAATTAGAAGCTTAACAAAGGTATTCCGCTTAGTATTAGTAGTCAAAAAGATTTAGTAAAGAAGTCGTTTTTAAAGTCTACTAAACGAATGCTGACGGCTACATACGGTATCATTTGCATATTAACATATGTGGTACAACAGCAGAGCTTAAAACCAATGATAGATAAAAGCACAAAAAGCCACTGCTTGCCACAACAAGTCATTAACTTTGATTTTGTTTTTCTAGATAAACTATTACTTAATCATACAAATTTTAAATTGCAGAATTGAAAACTAAAATGCCTTAAATGCTTTAAACAAAAGAACAGTAAAAATCCGGTACAGATAAAATGTCTGTACCGGATTTTATAAATTTAGATTTAGCTCTTAGTCAAGGCATTAATACATTCCGCCGTTTGCTGCCGCTGCGGCTGCTGCAGCGTTAGCCGCTGCTGCATCTTCCTTTTTCTCGGCGACTAATGATTCTGTTGTAAGAACCATAGCCGCTACAGAAGCAGCATTCTGCAGTGCAGAACGTGATACCTTTGTCGGGTCGACTATGCCGGCCTCTATGAGGTCTGTGTATTTCTCGCTTGCAGCGTCAAAGCCGTAGTTTGTCTTGCCAGACTCCTTAACCTTGTCAACAACAACCGAGCCTTCTATGCCAGCGTTCTTACAAATCTGACGCATTGGCTCCTCAAGAGCCTTGAGAACTATGTTAACGCCTGTCTTTTCATCGCCCTCAACAGATGTAAGAAGACTTTCAACAGCGCCCATAGCATTGATAAATGCAACACCGCCGCCGGCAACTATGCCTTCTTCAACAGCTGCCTTTGTAGCTGAAAGAGCATCTTCTATGCGGAGCTTCTTGTCTTTCATCTCAACTTCTGTAGCAGCACCGACCTTTATAACTGCAACACCGCCGGCAAGCTTTGCAAGCCTCTCCTGCAGCTTCTCACGGTCAAAGTCAGATGTAGTCGTCTCTATCTGAGCGCGAATCTGATTTACTCTTGATTTTATCTCGTCGCTATCGCCAGCGCCCTCTACTATTATAGTATCTTCCTTAGTAACCTTTACCTGACGTGCACGTCCGAGCTGATTCATTGTTGTTTCCTTAAGCTCAAGACCAAGCTCCTCGGATATTACCTCGCCGCCGGTGAGAATTGCAATGTCGCGAAGCATTTCCTTGCGCCTGTCGCCAAAGCCAGGAGCCTTTACGGCTACGCAGGTAAATGTGCCGCGCAGACGGTTAACTATAAGTGTTGACAGCGCCTCGCCCTCAACGTCCTCAGCGATTATGAGCAGCTTCTTGCCCTGCTGTACTATCTGCTCAAGCAGCGGTAAAATTTCCTGAATATTGGAAATCTTCTTGTCGGTGATAAGTATATATGCATCGTCTAAAACAGCTTCCATTTTATCGGTGTCGGTTACCATGTACGGTGTAATGTAGCCCCTGTCGAACTGCATGCCTTCAACAACCTCAGAATATGTCTCTGCCGTCTTCGACTCTTCTACCGTTATAACGCCGTCCGACGATACCTTCTCCATAGCATCAGCAATAAGATTGCCTATCGTCGCATCAGCAGCAGAAACGGTCGCTACACGCGCGATATCAGCTGTTCCGCTTACCTTCTTGGAATTGCTTTCGATAGCCTTTACAGCTGCGTCAACGGCCTTTTCAATGCCCTTCTTAACTACCATCGGGTTTGCACCGGATGTTACGTTTTTCATGCCTTCACGTACCAGTGACTGCGCAAGCAGTGTAGCTGTCGTTGTACCGTCGCCGGCAACATCGTTTGTCTTTGTAGCAACCTCTTTTACAAGCTGTGCACCCATATTCTCAAACGGGTCGTCAAGCTCTATTTCCTTAGCTATTGTAACACCGTCGTTTGTTATAAGCGGAGCACCAAACTTCTTATCAAGAACTACATTCCTGCCCTTAGGACCAAGAGTTACCTTTACGGTATCTGCCAGCTTATCTACGCCGGCCTGCAGCGCCTTGCGGGCGTCTGTTGAAAAAAGAATTTCCTTTGCCATAATCAAATCAACCTTTCAATTATTCTACTATTGCCAGAATATCCGACTGGCGTACTATTGTGTATTCTTCTCCGTCTACCTTTACCTCGGTACCGGAATATTTGCTGGTAAGGACCTTATCACCTGTCTTGACATACATGGTAACTTCCTTACCCTCAACATTTCCGCCTGGGCCTACTGCAACAACCTCGGCCACCTGCGGCTTCTCCTTTGCTGAACCAGCTAAAATAATGCCGGACTTGGTGGTTTCCTCGGCTTCTACCATTTTAAGTACTACGCGATCTGCTAACGGTTTAATATTCATCAATATTACTCCTTTTCTCCGCATTTTAGGTTTTGCGGTTATTTTACTAATCTGTGATTACCGTTTTTTCTCGGTAAAAAAATATATATTAGCACTCTTTGTGCCTGAGTGCTAATATATATTGTAGCCATTATTTAGTAAAAATCAAGAGGTAAATCGCAATTTTTTTAATTGTTCAAAATTTATTAACAAGTAGACGAAGATATAATCAAAAGAAGTTATGGCAGCTAAATCTCAGTCAGTGCTAAGATTATGTTTAACATCTAAATCAAGAACACCGTCAAGGCCAATTAGAAACGGCATGTTGTACTATAAAGATTTAATCTTATGCATGAAAAGCTTTTGCTCGCCATTTTAAGGAATAAATACGCATCGCTTTAAAACTTACCGTTTGTCCATAGCCGGCGCGGCCCCTGATATCGATGCGTTGGACACCATCTTTTTCTTATTCTTTTCTTTAAGTCCAGATGTACAGCAGCCCGGTACTATTATTTTAGCACCCCTTTCGCACACCTTAAAAGTTATTTCCTTTGACCTTACTATCTCACCGTCAAGGCTTATTTTCATATCTTTTTTAGAGCGAACCGTCATGCTCTTTCCTTTAAAATAGTGACATATATCAAGGCCCAAGTGCTCGCCGCGCTTAAATTTTTTAATTACCGCAGCTATGCGCCGGCGCGAAACATGGTCTATAGTTATAAAATCAAGCAGTCCGTCCGACGGCAGTGCATCCGGCGCGCTTTTAAATCCGCCGCCGTAAAAGGGAGCGTTTGCCGCCGTCATAATTGAGTAATTCTTTTCGGGTATTACCATATCGTCAATGCGCAGTTCCATATTATGGCTGTCATTTCTTATTACCGCTGTGGCGATAGCCAAAAAATACTGCAAGCCGCCGGGCAAAAACGGAACTTTATTTAGAACATTTTTATTGTATGCCACGTCTGAATCAACGCCTATAAAGCACTGGTTTATGGCATAATATTCTCCGCAGTTTATTAGGTCAACAGGTATTGACGAGCCTTTTACCTGAGCTTCAATGTCAAAAAAGTCAATGTCTGAGCTGAAATATTTTATAAAGTCGTTTCCCGAGCCGCATGGAATAATTCCTATTTCTGCATTTTCGCATCCCGCAACGCCGTTGACTATGTCAAACAG
>JAUUSE010000030.1:0-22074 GCA_030842085.1 Bacillota bacterium
GTAAAAATCGACGGCACGATTATCACCGCAGCTATAAGCAGTATGCCTATACCTTTAAGCTTTTTCAATTTTGTATCCAACGCCCCATACCACCTTTAAATATTTGGGATTTTTAGGGTCTATCTCTATTTTTTCTCGTATATTACGTATATGCACCATAATTGTATCGGTGTTTATAGCACGCTCATTCCAGACCCGTTCGTAAATTTCTTCCGCGCTGTAAACCCTGCCGGGATTTTTTATAAGCAGCAGTAAAATTTTAAATTCCATAGGCGTGAGTTTTACCGGCTCGCCGTCTACCAGCACCTCGACGGTATCCTCGTTTACCTCAAGCCCGCCGACAGTGTATGAGCGGCCCGCCCCGTCTGCCGACGTCGCGCTCCTGTACTTTGTATATCTGCGAAGCTGAGAGTTTACGCGCGCCATAAGCTCCATTGGAGTAAACGGCTTTGTTACATAATCGTCTGCCCCAATATTCAGCCCTGTTATTTTGTCAATATCTTCAGACTTTGCCGACAGCATTATTACCGGAAAATCATGCGTCTGCCTTAAATTCATCACCATTGTTATGCCGTCCATTTTAGGCATCATTATATCTACAATAGCCAAATGTATTTCATTCTCTTCTATTGCCTTAAGCCCCTGCTCGCCGTCTGCCGCTAAAACCACGTTATAGCCCTGATTATAAAGATACTTTTCTATTCCTTCGCGTATTTCCTTGTCGTCTTCAACAACTAATATATTATATTTGTCCATCTCAATTTTCCTTTTCCCTTTTAGTTTTTATTCGGCATTGCCAAGGCTAAGTTTTTTAATACGGACTGCCGTATTATCTCTATATTACGACTGCTTTGCCTCATACTCAATTTATGAAATGTGATATCCGTCTTCCGTCCGTCGTACCGGCGCAGATAAGGCCATAAACAGCACATCCTTGCAGCAATGCGCTTTTATTATATTATAAATATTATTGTCAGTCTATACGCTAAAGAGCAGGAATAATATAATCAATAAAACAGGCCGGCCCAAAATTTACAAGGCCGGCCCGCCGATGAGGGATAATGAGTTATTTTCATATTTTATTGAGCAAACAGCCGTAAAAAGCGTCACGCTGTGTGCCGCCTTGCCACGCCCATCTTAGCTTGATTTTCAAGTATCGCCGATAAATATCCTTCCTGCGCTTTTTGCGCCATCTTATTTACCGTATACATGTCGGCAGTTTCCCTTGCACCTCTGCTGTACCGTCCGTCCATCATATTATTGGCCGCAGTTATATACAGCTTATTTGCAAAATCACGCTCGTTTTCCGGCGTCATAAATCCGTTTTTGCCGTTTCTTACGACATCCTCTACCCCGCCGGCATTAACCGCCACAACCGGCATCGATGAAGCCATTGCCTCCAGCAGGACTATGCCCTGCGTCTCGCTCTTTGAGGCAAACAGGAAAATATCGCACGCACTGTAATATTTGTGCACCTCGCTGTTATTTATATTGCCCGCAAAATGCACGTTATCTGCTATGCCAAGATTATGCGCCATTGTCTCCAGCTCATTTCGGGCAGGTCCGTCGCCTATAAGAACATATTTGAAATCATCGCCAAATCTTTCTTTAAATACCCGCAGCGATTTTAATATAAACTCAATATTCTTTTCCTTCGACAGCCTCGTTACCGTGCAAAGCACCAAGCTTTTTCCACCCGAAAGCTTGCTGCGGAGCTCTATATTTTTTTCGCCGCAGTAAAATCTGTCCTCTATGCCCGTGGCAAGCCGAACCTGAGGCACCCCAGTTTTCAGCTCGTCGACTATTCTCTCAGTCAACAGAGATGGCGAAAATACAAGGTCACACTTTTTTATAAAGCCGCGCATATACGCCGTAAGCAGCTTCCTTTTGCTTAAAATATCTATTTTTTCCGCTGCTTTTCCGGCTATGCCGCTGCCCTTTTCGCCCAATTCCTCTATTTTGCGGTAAAGACTTATATAATGAAGATAATCTTCATACCTTGTATGGTACGTGTATACCACTGGTATTGAATACCTTGCCCCAAGCTCAACCGCTCTACTGCCTATCAGCATTGGGTGATGTGTGTGTATTATATCAGGATTTATTCGCTTAAGCTCTTTCTTTATAAGCGGGTCGGAGCTCTTCGGTATTACAAAGCCGCCGTCCAGCCGCTTTTTATAAGATGCATATCTTATGACATAACCGTCCTCTGTGTCATTGTCAACGCTCTTATCGCCGTATGACGGAGCAAAAATATACACTTCGTGCCCCTGACGTCTAAGCCCCATCGACAGCCGCTCAATCGACACCGGCACGCCCCCGGTATATGGCTTATAATTGTTTGTGAACATCGCAATTCTCATAAACTACGCCCCCGCCGCTACAAAATCGCACCGAATATCGATTCTCCTGCAAAATATCCTATTGCTATGAAAACCGTATTCCATACTAAAATACCAAGCGTTGAACTTACCGTATACTTTAAAAAGCCCATTTTCATCGCACCCGCCGGTATTGACACCAGCGTACGTATCATTGGTATAAGCTTCGCTATGAATATTCCCCAAAAGCCCTTTGACTGCACAAAGTTTATATATTTGTCTATCGTATCTTTCTTCTTTGGAAACTTCTTATAAAACCAGTTTAAAAATACATGTCCGCCGGCCCGGCCTAAGCCATATAACGCCCAGCTGCCTAAAAGCCCCGCAAATACCGTAACAATTATCGCAACCAATATTCCTATTCGGCCCAGCGATGCCATAAGCCCCGAAAGCGGCAATATTACCCCTGCCGGAAATCCCGGTAAATTTAAATATTCTAAAAACACTACTGCAAATATAAATATAGCGCCATACTGCTGAAAATATCCAAGCAGCGTCTGTACGTCCATAGCTTAACCCTCATTCTTGCATCGATTACACATGCTTAATGTAAAATTAATAGATACAAAGCATTTAACCGCATATACAAGTCCCTGCTTTTGATTACAGCACTATGATACCATCATTATATAAAATTTACACATAAATAAATCGAAAGATTTTCTTAAGATTTTTTACTTTTATCATTATACCACGCCTATATTGTGTTGTCAAAATATACTATAATTAGTTTTAAATAAAAATATTTTTAGTGAAAGTATTGATTAAATTTGTTGGGTAAGCTTTATTTTTTACATCTACAAAGCAACGAAAAATTAAAAAAGGCAATAGAAGTTAAAATCGGAATTTAAAGCTGAAACAAGATAAAATCATCACTTAGGACAAGCAGTTTGACAATTTTCTTCTATTTCGACATATTGCGCACATTTCCTATAATTATAATAAAAATCGACTTCTTAAATTACAATAAATTTTGCATAACAGGCTTATTTTAGCCTTGAAAATCAACTCATTATATGGTATTTTATTATATATAAGTAAATGCAGAAAGGAGCTTGCTGGAAAATGGCAGTCTTAGGCGTCATTTCAGCACATAAACCAAGCGTAACGCTGTCAGATTTTTTTGTCAAGCGGTGCATACAACAAATTTATTAGACATATCCTGCACGATTTAGTACGGGCTGGATATGTCTTTTACATTTCTGCGGCACAATAAAATCTTATATAAAAGAAAGGGAGATAGGAAAATGAAAAGGTTTAAGCAGAAAAAGTGGACGGCTTTATTTGTCGCCTTTGCTTTGCTGATGACATTGTTCCCCAGCATGGCGTTTGCCTCAAGGTCAATAGCGACAGCCGACACCTACACCGATTGGAGCAGCAGCACTTCACTGCCTTCATCCAGCGGTTCATACCGGTTGACTGGCAATGTAACTGTGAGCAGTCAGACGATGATATCCGGCAGCAGCAAAAAGGTTGTTCTAGATTTGAACGGTTATACCGTTACCTACAGTGCTTCATCTGGATATCTTTACTTCGTTAATTCAGGCTCGCTGACAATTGAGGACAGCAAAGGCGGCGGCAAAATGACAAACGAGGGCACAACGGCGAGTTCGCAGTCCCTTGTTTTTGTCAATACAAACGGCAGCTTTACCATGACCGGCGGAACTTTAGAAAGTGTTTCCAATATGGGCCAAGCTCTATACCTAAATGGTACAGGCTCAATGTCCGGCGGTGAAATCAGGCATACTGCCAGCAACGGTTATGCTGTTTACGTAAATTCTAAGGGCACATTCGATTTTTCAAATGGAATTGTTGAGAATACGGTAGGCAGCAGAACAGTTTATGTAAATGGAATATACCGGCAGACCGGAGGCACCGTTTCTGCGGCCGGCACAAGCGAAAGCTTTGGCGCTGTTTATGCAAATGTGAGCGCCAAAGAGCTGACGGTTTCCGGCGGCACAATCGAGTCGGCGGGCACGGCGATTTATTCGATTGACTCAGATGTGGAAGTTAAAGTAACGAGCGGAACTATAACAGCCGGTACATACGCTTTCCAGACTAAAAAAGCGACGATAGGCGCGCAGGGCACCGACGGTCCCTCGGTTGAAGCCGACACGGCGTTGTTCTGCGGCAGACACAATCCTGAAAACACAGTCTTAAGCGGAAACTTTACCTCTCCAAAAACGGCGGAGCTTAAGGCTGGCGCCGACAGTGATGAAACAATAAAAGATGTGTTAACGGTAAACGGCGGAACATTCAGCGAAAACATCACTGGTCTTGCCGAGTGCGCCGGCGAAGGTCTTGAAGTAGTTACAAATCCCGACGGCACATTTACGGTAGATATAAAACGTCTGGACGCCATTTATGTTGACGGAGTTTCTGGCGATGATACAAACAGCGGCGCAGATGCCGAAAATGCGGTCAAAACGATAGATAAGGCCATGGGCTTAGTCTCTGCCGACGGTGTAATCTACATCTGCGGAAAGGTAACTATCAATTCTGAGACTTCTATAAGCGGCGTTACTATTAAAAGGGCCGACGGTTATCTGGATCAGCTCATTTCGGTTGATGGCAGCAATGCAAAACTTACCCTCACAAACGTCACTATTGACGGTAATAAAATTGCTAATACCAGTTCAACCGGATATTTAGTTTTTGTCAGCGGTGGTGCAACCTTGAATGTTGAAGAGGGAACGCAGCTCATCAACAACATGGCCACGGCCGTATATGTCAATGTAAGCAGCTTTATGAATATGAGCGGCGGCGCTATAAGCGGCAATACGACAAAAAGCACTGGCGGAGGCGGAATTGACAACTGCGGCACGACTGTTATTTCCGGCGGCGAGATTTCCTCGAACTCTGCCGGTACTAATTTCACGGGCGGCGGTATTCTTAACGAGAGAGGTACCGTAACATTAACTGGCACTGCTGAAATTAAAAATAACACTGCGACAAGTGGCGGTGGTGTTGCTATACTCGGTGGCGCAAAAACTATTTTAGACGGTGCCTCTATCAGTGGAAATCAGGCGATTGGCGGAAACGGCGGCGGTGTGTTACTTCAGGGCTGGACTAATTTTGACAATACTCCTGATGTCTTGGAAATGATAAGCGGCTCTATAACCGGAAATACTTCTGACGGCGCCGGCGCTGGAATTTTTGGCTATTATTACGACGGTGAAACGACTATCCGCATTTCAGGGGGAACTATTTCGGGTAACACCTCAACCGTTGAGGAGATTGGCCATGCTATTGCTTTATATGGTATAAACGGCAGCGAGGCTTATGCCAAGCTTGAACTGAGCGGCAGCCCGACCATTTCCGGCGACGTGTTCTTCTATAATGATTATCCGGATGGATACGTAATCAATGTAACTGGCGAGTTTAATCCTACAAATCCTGTTGCTATCAGCAGAAGCAACGATAAATTAAGCGTTATTGCCGTTGAATATGCTGATGGCGTTACACCTAAGGCCAGCGATTTTACATCAGATACAATTTTTGAAGCGCTGGTAATCGACGGCCAGACCATGAAGTGGGTAAAGGCGGGAATAATTTACTTCTACGCTGACGCAGATAAGGAAGAGGAATACAGAGACTTCCGTCAGGGTGTTGCAATGGGCACAAAGATTGACCCTGCAAATGTACCAGCGCCGACTAAAACCGGATACACGCTTGCGGGTTGGGTAAATGAAGATACAGAGGCGCTTTGGAATTTTGATACAGATACAGTTGAAGGCGCTTTAATATACCTAATAGCTTCTTGGAATTTAAACACCCCGACCGTTTCTGTAACGGCGGATGCACTTGAGGCACATGTTGGCTCTACTGTTACGCTGACGGCAAAGGCTTCGCACGAGCTTGACGGCGTCACCTATTCTTATCAGTGGTACAAGGACGGCGAACTACTCGACGGCGAGACAAACAGCACGCTGAGCGTTTCGGAAAGCGGCAGCTATACGGTAAAAGTAAGCGCGTCCGACGGTCAGATAGCTTCTGCAGAAGCAGAAAGCGCAGCATCTGAGGTTACAATAACAGGGCATAGTTATGTTGATACTGTAACTCCTCCTACCTGCACAGAGCAGGGCTATACTACACACACTTGCTCTATTTGCCAAGACAGCTATGTTGACACATATGTCGACGCTACTGGTCACAGCTATGGCGAATGGGTAGAAACAAAGCCGGCCACCGAAACTGAAAAGGGCGAAAAGCAGCGCACCTGCTCAGTTTGCGGCGACGTTGAGACGGCTGAAATCCCTGAACTTGGGCACACCCACAACTATGGAACAGAATGGAAATATAACGAAACAAGCCACTGGAACGAATGTGATTGCGGCGAAAAGGCAAATGAAGCATCTCATACCTATGAGTGGGTAATCGATAAGGAAGCTACAGCGACAGAGGCCGGCTCAAAGCATGAGAAATGCACAGTCTGCGGATATGCAAAAGCAGCAGTAGAAATTCCGGCAACTGGCACCGATAGTTCTTCTTCAAGCTCAAGCAGCACAACAAATCCGCAGACAGGCGACAGCGGCAGCTTAGGAATGTGTATTGCGCTTCTGCTTACCGGCATATGCGGCCTTGGCTGTACAGTTCTCTTTGAAAAAAAGCGTAGAGCTTAATAATAATTTAAAATAGCTTTCTCTTATTTTCCCACCATTGTTCAAAATTCGGATGTATTTTGAAAAACTACTGTTATCAAAGTCGAATTTTTGATATAATATGTATAGTTATTACATGGGCGGGATATTATGAAAGCATTAAAAATTATTATATCTCTTCTGCTTACGGCGCCGATTTTGTTTTTTAGCTGCACCGACGGTTATTTTGCAGATAAAGCAATAGACGCTGCAATATATCCGCGCATAAATGAAATGGCTGCCATTTGGGCTGATGCTCAGGCAGCGAACGCCGTTCCTGTTGCTGAGATGGAGCCTGAAGTAGAGGCGGAGCCGGAGTATTATCATTTGGATGTTGGCAGCAATCATGAAGAGTGGGATTCGCTGCTCACCAAAAACAATGAAGTTATCGGCTGGATAAGTATACCCGGGCTTATAGATGGATATCCGGTAGTGCTCAGAAACGACCCTGAGACCGGAAACGAATATTATCTGCACAGAAGCCTTAGCGGTTCATACAGCGCAAAGGGTACCATATTTATGGATTTTCGCTGCAGGGTTGAACCAGGATATATGACTCAGAATATGACGCTTTACGGCCACCATCAGAAAAACGGCGAGATGTTCGGCAATCTTCGAGAGCTGAAAAAAATCAGCGGTATAAAAAAATGGCCGATAATACAGTTCGACACCCTTTATGAAGAGGCAAATTATCTGATATTTTCGGTGTTTATAACAAATACTCTTGAAAAGCACGGCGAAATATTCGATTACAGAAATCCTAATTTTAATACACAGGAAGAATTTCTGGAATTTATAGAGCAATGCAGAAAACGCTCGTTTTATAACATGCCGGTGGACGTTCAAGCGGACGATACAATAATTACGCTGTCCACATGCTCTTATGAATATGACGAGTTTCGCCTTGTCGTAATGGGCCGCAAAGTACGAGCTGGTGAAGAATCCACAGTTCACGTAAGTGAAATTACAGAAAATCCAAATATTTTATACCCTGATGTATGGTACAGGTAAAAACTCAATAATATACCGGCGCTGCTGTAAAAGCAGCGCCGGTTTTCATTTGACCTAATTTTATCGCTTCTTAATACGATAATCTATATCAGTCGGTATTAGTCAAGGCCAGCACTAAACCGGAGGTTGACGCCTATCTCGAAAGGGCCGCCGGCTTAGCCTCAGGGGGCGCTTAATTTATTATTGCATCACACGCTCTGCTGCCTGTAAACGGGTTCCGTTAGATACCGACAGTATGTGTGATGCACCACTGTCTGCCGTCCTGGATGCTTTTGCTTTACAAAATCCGGCTTTCCAACGGAAAATCTTTCCGCTAAAGCCTTCTCTGCCTATTCCCCAGTAAAGCTGGGATCGCTTAAGCAGTCAACATAAGCTATTGTCGATTACTGCTTAGATATTTTATCAGCGTCGACCCAGCCGTAGACATTGCTGGCTGCGTTTGTGTGAATAATGTGATAGGGGTGCTTTGCACCTATGCTGATGTTTGTCACCTTAGCGGGGCCCGCCTTGGGCTTACCGTTATCCTTGGTAGAATTTGAGCTTACATAGTGCGGTCCGCCTTTAAACTGCACAACATCGCCTATCTTTATTTCACCGGCGTCCGGCTGAGCTTTATTATCATCACTTCCGGAATTAGATGCTGCGCCTATGCTGTCAGCATCTACCCAGCCGTAGACATTGCTGCTGTCATCCGTGTGAATAATGTGATATGGGTGCTTTGCGCCTATGCTGATATTTGTCACCTTAGCGGGGCCCGCCTTGGGTTTGCCGTTATCCTTGGTAGAATTTGAGCTTACATAGTGCGGTCCGCCTTTAAACTGCACAACATCGCCTATCTTTATTTCACCGACGTCCGGCTGGACGTTATTATTGTCGCCGTCTGTGCCGCCTCCGCCATGAGGTTGATTGTTCAAAGTTGCGGCAACGTCTGCTCTGAAAGCGTCCATGCTTTTCCCAAATTTAGGCCACCAATTGCCCACGTCTGAATGATTGCTGGCAATGCCGCGCGCATGACCCTCGCTGTGGTCTATTATTACCCCGTCGGCCTGTGGGTTAAGATTATACTGCCTGCACAGATATGCGCACAGCTCGACCGCCTCTTTATATACCTTGTCCAAATATCCGGCGTCGGTCAGGCCGTCTTCGCATATTTCAAAACCTATGTGGCTGTTATTCGCGCTTCCATTGTTGCCGCTTCCGCAGTGCCAGCCCCGCATGTCCCACGGCAAAACCTGATAGGTGGCTATACTGCCGTCCTTGAGCTTGCCGATAAAGGCATGCGGACATATCTCCTTGCCGTCGGGGCGTGGAGTATTCCAGTAATTTCCGTAGATGTTTTCGCCAAGCAATCCATCGTCCGGGCCGACATATCTTTTCAAATTGGAATTGTTTGCTCCCGTACTGTGCACCATTATTCCTTTAACGGTTATCTTTCTGCCGGCCTTGTAGCAGTCGTTATTTGTAAATATAAGCGTATGAAGGTTCATAGTAAGCCTCCTTTAAAGCAAAATTTTTTATTTTAACGTCAGCTTGCCGGATTTCAGCTCCTGCACCGCGGCTTCAATCAAATTGCTGACGCTGGTTTCGTCAATTTTAAACCCATGCTCTTTAAGAAAATCCATAACATATTGCTTCTTCTCTTCGCCGCGGCCGTCGCCGGTAAAAATCTGCTCGGCCGCTGCTACTGCAATGCGCGCCCATGAAATCATTGAGCATTGCTGAGATTCTGTTGTTTTGCTCTTAATCCATGGTATTAAAAAAGCGGTAATAATAACAGTAATAAGCATTATAACCGCATTTATTATCGGAGTAAGGTCAATTCCCTCCACTTTTGTCTGCCCCCTTTTAATGATAAAATATGCGGAATTTTTGCAGCAGTTAATCTGCCGTTTTTAAAATAGCTTAAAGGCCCGCAATGCCGCATAAATCCTGACGCGGATAAGCGATGCTTTCAAAACTTTACCCTTACGCCGTAAAAAATAATATTACAGTGCATCAGCCTTTTGGCTATATCAGAGATAGGCCTCGCCAAGGCGGCGCTGTATATTATGCAAGTCCGGTAATAAGGTTAGATTTGTAATTTAAAGCCATTTGCAGTTTGTCGGCAGTACAGGCCCTATAGGTATTGTATTCAGTACAATAATTATTGGTGATATAGTGACGGCAAAGACAATTAATCACAAGTCTGCGAAATAATCAGTTAAATAATGGGGTAAAACATATTATTATCGTTAAAAATGCTTGAAAAGCGGAGCTGAATGTGCTATAATCACACAGTAATACACACGCTGGATGATTATCTGTCGGGTCCGGTGAAAAACGGCGGCAGTTAATATGATTTCGGCGGCGGTAAAAAACCGAAAGGAGATTTAATTATGGCAATAGTATCAATGAAACAGCTTCTGGAAGCCGGCGTTCATTTCGGACACCAGACCAGAAGATGGAACCCGAAAATGGCGGAGTACATTTTCACAGAGCGCAACGGTATATACATTATCGATTTGCAGAAAACCGTTAAAAAGCTCGAAGAGGCTTACAAGTTCGCTTACGAGGTAGCAGAATCCGGACAGGACATCCTGTTTGTCGGCACTAAAAAGCAGGCGCAGGAGTCTATGAAGGAAGAGGCAGTAAAATGCGGTATGCCTTACGTAAATGCACGTTGGCTTGGCGGTATGCTCACCAACTTCCGCACAATTCGCCGCAGAATTGACAGGCTTTATCAGCTTCGCAAGATGGAGGAAGACGGCACGTTTGATCTGCTTCCGAAGAAAGAAATAATAAAGCTTAATCTTGAAATAGAAAAGCTTGAAAAGTTCCTTGGCGGAATTAAAGAAATGAAGAAGCTTCCAGGTGCCCTCTTTATAGTTGACCCACGCAAGGAGAAGATTGCCGTATCAGAAGCTAAAAAGCTCGGCATTCCGGTTATAGCTATAGTAGACACGAACTGCGACCCGGATGAAATAGACTATGTAATTCCCGGCAACGACGATGCAATACGCGCTGTTAAGCTTATTGCCGGCACAATAGCAACTGCTGTTATAGAGAGCCGTCAGGGCGAGGCTGGCGAAGTTCCTCAGGCAGAAAGCGATGAGGCGGCCGCCTATGCAGATGAAGCTGCTGAGAATACAGAAGCAGCTGATGATGCAAAGGCTGAAGAAGTTAAAGCTGCTGAATAATTTAGTATAAATAGAAAAATACCCGCTTAAGCAAAAGCGGGTATTTTAAAGAAAGACAGGAGGAAAGAATAATGGCATTTACAGCACAAGATGTTAAAGCGCTGCGCGAGAAAACAGGCGTAGGCATGATGGAATGCAAAAAAGCTCTGACCGAGACCGACGGCGATATGGAAAAGGCAGTTGAACTGCTCAGAGAAAGAGGACTCGCCGCTGCGGCTAAAAAGTCTGGAAGAATAGCTGCTGAAGGTATAGTAACGGCTTACACAAACGAAGCCGGAAACGTAGGCGTAGTTATAGAAGTAAACTCTGAAACGGACTTTGTCGCTAAGAATGAAGAGTTTAAGAAGTTTGTTGCGGTTGTGGCAAAGGTTGTTGCAGACAACAATCCGGCCGATGTAGACGCACTTCTTGAAATGAAGCCGGAAGGCTCGTCCGACACAGTCGCCGACATGGTAAGAGAGAAAATACTTGTTATTGGCGAGAATATAAAAATCCGCCGCTTTGCACGTTACGAGGGCAAGGTAGTTACTTATGTACACGGTGACGGCAGAATAGGCGTAATGGTTAATATGGACGCATCTGACGACGTAGCTAAGACAGACGCTTATAAGTCGGCTGCTAAGGATGTAGCTATGCAGGTTGCTGCTGCTTTCCCGCTTTATTTGAAGGAAGAAGATATTCCTGCAGACGTACTTGAAAAGGAAAAGTTTATCCTTAAGGAGCAGGTTATAAACGAAGGCAAGCCTGAAAACATTGCCGAAAAGATAGTTATGGGTAAATTAAAAAAGTACATGCAGGATGTATGCCTTATGGATCAGGTATATATTAAGGACAGCGGTCTCAGCGTTACCAAGTTCCTTGAAGCTGCTTCAAAGGAAGCCGGCGGCGATATTGGCGTTAAGGCTTTTGTAAGATTTGAGCGCGGCGAGGGCCTTGAAAAAAGAGAAGATAACTTTGCTGATGAAGTAGCAGGAATGATAAAATAATTTTTCTAATCGTTAAGAATATACTTTAGTTTGAAACAGGTTTGTCTTAAATGGCAAACCTGTTTCTATATTTTTTCTGCGAAAATTGCTCTACCCAAAAAACTAGTAATACTATTCGTTGCGTTTAAAAACAATAAACAGCTAAATTTTTCGCATGTATTAAAATATCGGCTATAGCTTACCACATTTTTCTTACTAATAGGAATTTGATAATAATGCCTTTTTATAAGCGTCATAGCTACGAATTTACCACTGACCATAGCTAAAACAAATAAAGCAGCGGAAGATACAATCCTCCGCTGTGTTTTTATTCAGTTATTCTAATTTCATCTTATAGCGTTAAGATACGGAGCCGGATCTATTGCAGTGCCATTCTCCCTTATCTCAAAATGAAGATGATTACCAGTGGAACGACCAGTATTTCCAACCTCTGCTATAATCTGTCCACAGCTTACCGTCTGTCCCTCTGTCACATTGATTGAACTGCAGTGAGCATAAAGAGTGCTTATGCCGTTGCCGTGGTCTATTACAAAGTGCAGCCCATAGTCGCTACTAACGCTGTTTACGCTCTTTACTACGCCATCCGCTGCGGCAAATATTTTAGTGCCTTCTGGAGCAGCAAAGTCCCATCCCTTATGTTCTCTATCGTCGCCGTAATAAGAGCTTATATACATCCTATCTACTACTTCTATTGGATATGCCATATCGCCAAGCACTGATATTCCAGCAAGAGACCTGCTCTGCTCTTTCACAACTTCTTTCGTACCTACCGAAATCTGCTCGGAAACCGGCTGTGCAACCACCTGCGCGCTCACCTGGCTCCGGCTTACTTCCACACCGTCAACAAATACTATTTCCTCTGTTATAACCGATTTGCCGTCGGCGCCGTCCACTGTTACTTTCCTTGTTCCCGCCGCAAGACTGTCATCCTCTGTCTCCACCGTATCATACGCGATAGTCTGCTCGTAGCTCTCGCTCTTTATTACTTTTACACTGTAAGGCAGCCTCGGCACCTCTACTATCACATTGCTGCCCTCCGCCGGAGTATCAGATATACCAGCATTAAGCTCCATTATCCTTGAAACATCGCATAACGAAGTCTGCGCTATGCTGCTAAGCGTCTCACCGGCAGTGGTTATATATATCTCCTGCCTTGTTACAGGAGTATTCAGTATAGTTTTTATTTCCTCTGCGCTCTTGACATCGTCACAGCTGTAATATCCCGATACAATACTAACATTATTATTAAATGTTACATTTTCTGTACCGCCGGTTCTGTAAGAATCGAGTACAGAGTTTAATACTGTATTTACATCGTCCGCATTTGCAGACGCTGCTATAAAAGTATCGTCAATAAATAGTCCGTTAGCTTCTGTCAGCGCCGGAGTAAAAGTACTCAATATAATCTCGCTTATATTGTTCTTGTCCGCTACTTTCTCACTCGGAACCTTGACAAGTCTGAATGAAGCGGAAGTGTCCGCACTATTTCTTACTTCCTCATCCGCGATTTTTGTTTCTATTTGTACAAGCGCGTTATTGAAAACTGATTCATCTTCCACATATGCAACAACGCTGCCATTATATGTGACCTCTAATGCATAGCTGCTTGAGCTATATGCATATAAAGAGCCTGCTAAGACAGCTATGGCAAGAACCGGAGCTATATATGCAATGCTTCTCCTGCGAACGTCCTTGCTTTTAAAGCTGTACCCTGCAAGCTTTATAAAGTATATTACCTTTTTAAACCCTTTTTTAGAGCTATATTCATCCTTTTTTCCCGTTACATCAAGCACTTGCGATTTAAACGACGCAAAAGGCTTTTTTATTATTTTAGCCGCTGAGGCTATTAACGGTGCGGCCTTTCTGCCGCCTGCCAAAATACATTTTAAAAAGCTTTTATTTGTACGTTTAAAAGCGCTGGAATGCTGTGACTCGCTTCCTGCCGCTATTTTGTCTTTCCCCGGTAAGCGATACATACATCCAGCTCCTTTCATAAAAATAAAGGTTACAATAATGTTACCCACTGATACTATTATATCAAGTTGTAACAAAATTGCAACCTTTTTGTAACCGATTTGTCACTATATCTATTCAAAAGCAAATGTTTTGTGCAATATTCATAATTATTCTGGATATTTAAGGTCGTTAATATCCCAATTTTTCACAATGCTGTAATACTTGGCCGCTTCGTCCTTTGCCTTTTCAAGATTATGCTCTCGGTAATTCCCGCACTCCTTTTCAGTGGCGCCCGGAATTTCGCCGCTGTAATCAGCTATAAATTTTACCGTCTCCTTAACAAGCTCTATAACCTCGCTCTCGCTCATTTTGCTGACTATGAAATAAAAGCCCGTTCGGCAGCCCATGGGGCCAAAATATATTATTTTGTCTGTATACTCCGAATTGCGAACATATGTCGCAAAAAGATGCTCTATTGTGTGTATAGCATCATAGTCCATATAGTTGCCGCTGTTCGGAAGACGTGTGCGCAAATCATATGTCACTGTATCTCCGTCAGTACGTGATATGTATATTCCCGGCGTCAGCTTTGTATGGTCTATCTCAAAGCTCTTTATTCTCTTCATCTATGTCTCCCCTTTTTAATATGTTTCTCACAATTATAAAACGACGCGCCGCAATATGCAGCCATAAAATTATATCATTGCTCCGGCTCTGCCGCTATGCCTCGGTTAAAGGTAATATTTTCGGTTATGCTGCCGTCAAAGCTGCCGTCTTTATACTCAATAAACTTTAATATAAGATTTACAGCGTCGCTGACAGCTTTGTCAAACACCTCATAAAAATTATCATTATATGAGCCGCCCGCTTTATCAAACGGATTTTTCCAGCTCTCTTTTGATAAGTTCATGTAGTCCATCATTCCGTCGCTCTCCTCCCCCTCTATGAGCGACGAGAGGGCGGGCCCGGTATGCAGGATTTTCTCCAGCTTAAGCACAAGCCTCTTTTTTACTCCGTGGTCAATCATTGTTTTTGTATTGCGGTGCATGTCGTAAAAAGCCTGCTCTATTTTTTCTGTTTTAACATGCAGGTTGGGCAAAATCTTTTGCAGCGCGGCATTCAGCAACTCAGCCTGACGTTTTACAACATTTTTGTCCGGGCAAAGAAACGTATCTATATTTATCTCTGCAGGACGCAGTGATTTTGCTTCTTTAAGTATTATAACGTCTATATTATGCTCTATAAGATTATGTATATAGGAATGATTATATTTTATCTTTTCCTTTTCGGCATACTTCTCCTGCATTGCATATACATACGGGTGCGCCGTCCTGTCGAGCGCGTAGTGGCATAAAAATCCATATGCATATGATACCGCATCACTGTAATTATTTCGGCAAAGCTCAGCCATTGTGCGGATTAGCTTTTCAGGTCCGGATTTGTGAAGTACAGAGCCTACCCGTCTTAAGCTCTTGCCAAGCTGATACGGCATTGCCCTGTGAAAGTACATAATATCAGGTCCCTGCGCACCCCACAGCACCATTTTTACATCTGTGTTTATCCCACGCTCCCTCAGCGCCTTTATCACTGCCTCGGCGTGGATATAATGAGTCATTGCGGCTGGCAAAGTCTTACCTCCAAATAAAATATTACAGAGCGTATATTTCCTTGAGTATATCTGTTATCTCGGCCAAAGAGGCGCATATCGCATCAGGATGATAATTTCCCTTTTTAACGTCTTCTTCACTGCTTTCACCCGTCAGTACGAGTATGGAATGTGCAGATGTTCCGTTGGCTATGGCTATATCGGTATAAAGCCTGTCGCCTATAAAAGTTATGCTTTCCTCTTTAAAGCCGGTGCGCTGCTTGACATATTCCAAAGTATGACGCGACGGCTTGCCGAAAAACTCCGGCATTACTCCTGTCGATTTTTCTATAAGCGCCGCCATAGAGCCGCAGTCAGGTATAAATCCGCCGTCCGTCGGACAGTTTAGGTCGGGGTTAACGCCGAGTATCGGCTTGCCGGCCCTGACTATGTCGCAGGCAATACACAGCTTTTCATATGTAAGCGTAGTGTCAAAGCCCAATACCGCCATATCGGCCTCGCGGCTGTCAAGCACCGTTATTCCTGCCGTCTTAAAGTCGTCTACCAGATATTTCGTGCCCACGATATACACGCTTTTCCCTGCGTAGTTTTTTAGCATGTACTGAATTATTACCTGATTTGAAATGAGCATCTTATCAGGCGTTACACTAATATTCATATTGCTGAGCTTGTTTATATATGCCTCTGCGTTTTTTGATGAATTATTGGTATAAAATACATAGGTTTTTCCGCAGCGCTCGACGGTGCTTAAAAACTCTTTAGTGAAATCGAACAGTCTGTCGCCTAAATATATAGTTCCATCCATATCAAGGACAAAACACTCTGTACCTTTTATTATATCATTTTTTGTCGGCAATTTGAACAACTCCCTCTAACTTCCAACTTTTTATTTACTGTCTATGTTATTTTCTATAAAAGCCATGCCGGCCATTTTGACAAAGCCTAAAATTTAATCTCAAATTAAAAGCGCATGCAAAAATACCGCATTTTATAAAATAAGATTAAAAAGGCTTGCCGGTGAAATCAGCCGGCTTAGTTAAGGCTCTATATGCGGCAAAAATCATCAGCAAGCCAAATTTTATAAATTTTTATCTGATATATTACACTCTTTTCAGCCGTAGGGCGGCTTGTATTTCTACATCAGAATTATAGCCCGAGTTCTCTTTTTATATCATCAACCCGGTCGAGACGCTCCCATGTAAATTCTTCACAGTCGCGGCCAAAGTGACCGTAGTTAGACGTCTTGCGGTATATCGGCCGGCGTAAATCAAGATTTTTTATTATTGCTGCCGGACGTAAATCAAACAGCTTTTTCACCATGTCGCTGAGCTTTTCATCGCCGACAACTCCCGTCCCGAATGTATCCACATTTACAGATACCGGGTTGGCAACGCCTATTGCATATGCAAGCTGTATTTCGCATCTCTCAGCCGCGCCGGCCGCCACTATATTCTTCGCAATATGGCGCGCGGCATATGCTGCTGAGCGGTCGACCTTTGTCGGGTCCTTGCCGGAGAATGCACCGCCGCCATGCCTTGCATATCCGCCGTATGTATCTACTATTATCTTGCGGCCGGTAAGTCCAGTATCTCCCTTAGGGCCGCCGGTTACAAACCTACCGGTCGGATTTACAAATATTTTTGTATCCTTATCCATAAGCTCGCTCGGTATAATAGGATTTATTACATTCTCTATTATGTCGCGGCGTATTGTCTCCAGCGAAGCGTCCTCATCATGCTGCGCAGATACTACAACTGCCTCTATGCGCACAGGACGGCCGTCCTCATACTCTACCGTCACCTGCGTCTTGCCGTCGGGGCGCAGATATTTCAGCGTGCCGTCGCGGCGGACCGCCGTGAGCCGCTCTGCCAACCTATGCGAAAGATGTATCGGCAGCGGCATATATGCACCCGTCTCATTGCAGGCGTAACCGAACATCATGCCCTGGTCTCCGGCGCCGTTTTCAAAGTCAGAGCCTGTCTCGCCTTCCTTGGCCTCGAGAGATTTGTCAACACCCATTGCTATGTCCGGCGATTGCTCGTCTATGGCCGTTACCACCGCACAGCTATTGCCGTCAAATCCTATGTCTGAGCTGTCGTAGCCAATATCCAGCACCACTTTGCGCACTATTTTTGGTATGTCTACATAGCAGCTTGTCGATATTTCGCCCATTACGTTTATTATTCCCGTCGTGCAGAAAGTTTCACAGGCCACGCGCGCCGTCGGGTCTTTTGAAAGTATATCGTCCAAAATTGCATCCGATATCTGGTCGCACACTTTATCAGGATGCCCTTCAGTAACCGACTCTGATGTAAATAGCTTTCTCACTTGAATTCCTCCCGTTAATTTATTTACACAAAACTTTGCAGAATAATGTTATGCAGCAATAAGCAAAGCAGATTTAATACAGCTCTCACAATCTTCCGGACTTTGCAGTTTTACTTTAATCCGCTTAAAATAAATTGTTTATCACAAAGCCGCTATAACAAAAATCAGCCCGCTTAAACAGCGGGCTTTAAGCTTACTTATCTCCCGGTTTAAACCGCAGGATGTAGCACCTTGCCATAAATGCAGGTTGCCGGACGTCACAGGGCCTGTTCCCTCAGTCACTCTTGATAAGATTATTTAATTTATAAATTGCTTTACTTATTTTTATATTATGTATTCCACTTAAATTATGTGTATAACACAAAGCAGATAATTTAACATCCATATACTTTGTATATGCTATTATAGCATTCATGCACAGCCATGTCAAACAGTTTTTGCCATATAATGCGCTATATTCCGCGTAGACCTTACAATGGCGTAATATATGGGATAAAAAGCTACTATAAGTATTCCAAACTTTATAAGATTAAACGGTACGCTTGCAAATATTACTATATTTACTACATTAGCAAAATCTACCGCGTTCCCCGCAAAGATATACAGATAAAGCGGCATTAGTATAAAGTTTACAATGGCGCCGACGACCGCCATAAGCGGCACCGTTATTGCCGCAGATATGAAATATGGCTTTGCCTTTAAACCGTCCGATAAATTGTGCTTTTTTCCAAAAATGCGATAAAAAGACATAAAGAAAAATATACACGCCACGCCCATAACTATATTAATAATTTGGCCCATGCCTAAGGAGTCCGACTTTATTATATCTGCAATATTTGTGATTAATACCACCAAAATTCCCGATACCGGTCCGCCGACAAGCGCCGTTATTATTGCCGGCACCAGCGCAAAGCCCAGCTTAAACGACGGCGGAAACAGCATGATTTCCGGTATTAAAAACTGGATTGCTATTGACAGCGCCGACATTACCGCAACCGTTGTGAGCCTGTAAACATTCATCTTTGATTTTGCTTTCATAATTTACCTCTTTTCCGCTGCCTTTAGAGGTACAAAAAAGGTCCTGTGATTATCACAGGACCTTTGACACCTATCTGCACTTTTGCATAGACGCCTCTTCTTTCATCCGGACTTTACCGTCGGCTCCGGAATCGCACCGGTATCATGCTTTACGCTCGCGGGCTTGTCGGAATATATCCGCATTACCGCCGGTGGGGACTTTCACCCCGCCCTGAAGACAGCTATTTACTTCCCTTTTATTATATTCCAGATATAACATTCTGTCAATATGACGCAAATATTTTTCTATGTAAAGCTAATATGCTTGACGCATCGTAAAAGATATACACATGCATGGAATTAACAAGCGCAGCTGATGCTTTTACATCTCTATCAGGTTTAACAGATGCAAAATCCGCACCAGAGTTTTACACATGTATATTTCAGCAGCTCATATGCGCAAATCCGCTTAATACTCGCTGGCAAAACCCATAAAGAAATATTTATTTGTTTTTGCCGGCGGTATAGTCGACATGCAGCAGCTCGTGCGTACGGCCTTCGAGTATGCCGTTATACAGCATTGTCATAAGTGGGTTGTCATCCGAGCTCTTCATATTGCACATCTTGTCGGCAGAGTAAAGGCCCTTGCCCCTCTTCTCCTTAACATCAGAAGTGCTTGAGAAAGGCTGACCAGCGCCGTTTATGCAGCCGCCGGGACACGCCATAACTTCGACAAAGTCAAAGTGCTCGCCCGCTTTAATGCGCTGTATGAGATTGTCGGCATTCTTAAGTCCGCTTACTATGCCTATGCGAACGTCTCTTCCGCCGTATTTTATCGTCGTTTCCTTTACGCCGTCAAGGCCCCTTACGCCCTGATATGCTATAGACCTTATAGCCGTGCTCGACTTGTCGTCGGATATGCGGCGGAGCACCGCCTCGGTTACACCGCCCGTTACACCAAAGATAACGCCGGCGCCCGTCATCATGCCGAACGGCATGTCTACCGCTTCCGGCTCAAGCTCTCTGAACAGCACGCCTGACTCTTTTATCATGCGTATAAATTCCTGCGTCGTTATTACCGCGTCGACATTGGGCATGCCCTTTGTCTTAAACTCGTCGCGCGCCGCCTCAAACTTTTTCGCAGTACACGGCATTACCGCCACGTGGAAATGCTTTTGCGAATATGTCTTGGCGTTTTCCTTTATAACGGATGCAAACATCTGCATCGGCGAGCGTGATGTTGAAACAAACGGAAGCAGCTCTGGGTATTTTTTCTCACAGTACTGAACCCATGCCGGGCAGCAGGATGTAAACAGCGGCATATCGCTGTTGAGATTTTTGTCAAGCTTCTCTATAAGCTCCGCCGACTCCTCCATTACCGTAAGGTCGGCACCGGTGGAGGTATCATACACCTCGTCAAAGCCCATACGATGCAGCGCTGCAACAATCCGGCCGATATAGTTTTCGCCGTCTTTCATGCGCAGCTCTTTGCTCATCGCTACGCGAACCGCCGGAGCTATCTGCACGGATACACGCACGTTCTCATCATCCAACGCATCCCATACGCGGCGTATATCGTTTTTAACGACTATAGCGCCCGTCGGGCAGACCGCCGCACACTGGCCACAGCCAACGCAGGGTGATTCCGACAGCGGCTTGTCGAAAGCCGTGCTTATCGTCATTTTAGAGCCGCGGTGCGCAAAATCTATTGCGCCGACGTTCTGTATCTCGTTGCACATGCGGACGCAGTCGCCGCAGAGAATGCACTTGTGCGCGTCGCGGGTTATGCAAACTGATGAATTATCTATTTGCGGCTCGGCCGCTGTATTCGGGAAGCGTACGCCCTCTATATTAAAGCGCATGGCCAAATCCTGAAGCTTGCATTGGCCATTGTTGTCGCAGGTTGTACAGTCGCGGCAGTGATTGGCGAGCAGAAGCTCAAGTATATTCTTGCGGTATTTGCGCAGACGCTCGGTATTGGTTTTTATCTTCATACCGGCCTTTGGCGGAGTAGAGCAGGCAGCATCAAGGCCTCCCCATTCGTTTTCCACCATGCACATACGGCAGGCGCCGTATACCGATAAATCGGTATGATAGCAGAATGTGGGCATTTTTATGCCAACCTTGCGTATAAGCTCAAGCAGGTTTTTCTCGCCGTTTATTTCTACTGGTACTCCGTCTATTGTCATAAATTCCTTTTTTTCCATTAACTAATTCTCCTTTATCGCGTGGAAAGCGCACGATTCCAAGCATGCGCCGCATTTTATGCATTTAGACTGGTCAATTACAAACGGCTCTTTTATCTTGCCGCTTATTGCGCCGACAGGACATATGCGTGAGCACTTTGAGCAGCCCTTGCACAGTTCCGGCACAATCTCTATTCTCTTAAGCTTCTGGCAGTTGCCGGCCGGGCAGCGCTTGTCGTATATGTGCGCCTCGTACTCGTCTCTGAAGCTCTTTATGGTGCTGACGACCGGGAATGCCGCCGTCTTGCCCAATCCGCACAGTGCCGTCGCCGATATGGTGTCCGCCAGCTCAAGCAGCAAATCTATATCGCCGTCTTCGCCCTTGCCGTCGACTATGCGCTCGAGTATTTCAAGCATGCGCTTTGTACCCTCGCGGCACGGCACGCACTTGCCACAGGATTCATTCTGCGTAAAGTTCATGAAAAAGCGCGCGACCTCTACCATGCAGGTCTTGTCGTCCATTACCACAAGGCCGCCGGAGCCTATCATAGCGCCGGCCTTTTTGAGAGAGTCAAAGTCAAGCGGCAAGTCAAGATGCTCTTTAGTCAGACATCCGCCGGACGGGCCGCCTATCTGCACGGCCTTGAACTCTCCGCCGCCGCGCATGCCGCCACCGATGTCGAATATAACCTCGCGCAGAGTTGTGCCCATCGGCACCTCTATAAGTCCGGTGTTTTCTATATTTCCCGTAAGCGCAAAAGCTTTCGTGCCCGGGCTGTTTTCAGGT
>JAUUSE010000102.1:0-2322 GCA_030842085.1 Bacillota bacterium
CCACCCAGTCTTATCATAGAAGAATCTTATTTACAGACTTTTCTTCATACCCTCTCCCAATGCAAAAGAGCAGTTCGTTTGAACTGCTCTTTTGCTATGCCCTGTATATACATCGGCATTTTACAGCTTGGCAATGACCTTGCCAAACACCTGCTTTTTAACGGGATTAAACTTTGATATAGCTATAACCACGCGGTCGCCTATGCTGAAATCGCTGTCGCTCCATTGCGATGAATATGTGCATAGGCAGTCTAAATTGCCGTCTAAACGGCAGAAAACATTACCCCCGAATTTGGCCGTAACTTTCGACACCCGCCTTGAATTTATGGGATGGCGTATTTCCACGCCGTCGTATGGGTGCGGCTCCACCTCTTTCATCGATATCGCGAGATGGTCAACGGCAGGCTCGTACTCCATTATCTTTGCCTTATACCTTTCGCCTGTAAAAAACTCGCTTCTCAAGTCCGTTATCATGCAGTAGGACATATCCCTTTGCGAGAGGGTGAAATCGTAGCCCGACACCTCAACTATGCATCTTGACCGGCCGCTGGCTATCATGCGGCATGGTACAATATCGCCCACATTGTGCCTCTGCTTTTTGAATGCGCGCCGCCGACTTTCAAGCGCCAGCCGCCTTGATGCTATGGCGCATTCTCCTATCCTGTCTATGCCTATTATCACATAGTCTATCTCTGCGCCGCTCATGAATTTTAAGACATAGTCCGGCCGCTGAGCACTTTTATCGTACCAAACCTCCCCTGCGGGGATGAGCACCTTTACGCGGTAATCAATGCTTACAAGGCAGCTTACGCTGTTTCCTTCGTATTTTATACTGTCCACACCCGATACCCTCTTTGTCAGTATTGAGCTGCCGCGATATGAGGAATAAATGTCGTTCCATTCCTCTTTTTCCTTTGGCGAAAGGTCTTTGTCCAGCTCGCGCAAATCTAAATCGTTAAAGCTCATTTTTACCTCCCTTATCAACATAGAATTTATACTTCCCGTCTGATTTAACAGCGTATACGCTGTTTTTATATCTTTGCATATGTACCATCTGCCGCATATCCTCCAGCATAAAAATCAGGATATTGCTTTGCGATAAAAAGTCGAGCTTGCGAGTATCCTGCCACTCATGCTTCTTTCTGACGGATATTATGCAGTAGCTTTTTATGCCGGCTGGAGACTGCGTTTTGTAATATAGTGTGCAGTGCGGAAACCCTATTGTTATGAAATATCAGCTTATATGGCCGGCTTAATATTAGCATAATGTCGATTGCCTTTACCAAAGCTGTGTCCACATTTCCGGTAAGGCCGAAATACTTGTTATCGACGCATATAACAGTAACTCCCGCACCTCGTTATATCCCGCAGACGGAGCCACTTTATTGAAATATCTGTCACGCTCTCCGGTTATGCATTCCCATATCAGAAGCTGAGTTGCAAGCTGATGCGCCAGCACATCATCGCTGTCGTTAAGCCCGATTTTGCCGGTATAGCCATACAGAAATATTTGTCCTATGTATGCGTCTATGTAGCCGGCTGACATCTGAGAGGTACTGTACGCTCGGTAGAAATTCTCAAAATCTGACGCGCTGAGCGTGGAATTGTCAGAAAGTGATACGCCCGGCTGGAGGCAGTAGGCGACATCCATTGTCTCGGACACGGCCTTTGCTGGGAATTTATTTATTTCATTCATGCTCCAACCGTTCATGAAGTCAAGGGCACCGTGGCCCCATTCAGTCGAACTGCTTCCACCGCCGCGCGGATAATCTATTAGGGTTATATTTATCTCATTTGCGGCGGCCTGTAATGGACCTTTGGAGTAACCACGCCGCTCTGATACACTTCAGCGGCCGATGTATCACTGCTTGTCCAAGTGATGGTTTTATCTGCAGCGTTATCCTGCATTATATTCGCCGTTAAATAAAGTGTTTCGTCCATATATATCGTTGCTGAGGTGATATTGAGCGATATATTCGGTACCTGTATGGGTTGACTCTGGGTATATCCGCTGTCCGACGGAGCTTGCGTAGCGGCGCTGCTTAATACCGACTGCGAGGCTGGGGATACGGGACCATCATGCGATGTATTTGGTAAATCTCTGTTTTGGGAAGAAGAGGCAGACGGTAAATCTTTGTGAGGATATTGCTGATTGCTTGATGACGCTTGTTGCTTAGAAATGGCATCGGAGCTTGAAATATCCGAACAGCTGCTGGTTATGCAAGACGATACGGCATGACCGCTGCTTACGCTGACCGAAGCTGCGCTGTCAGTTTTATCCGGCGGACTTTCGGCTGTATAAGCATTACTGCTGCAACTTGA